>JAAHGE010000001.1 GCA_010672635.1 Desertifilum sp. SIO1I2
GGGGGAGAAATTTCGGGTTCTCTGGTGAGTTCTTCGGCGATCGCTCTGAGCTTGGCTTGTAGAGCTTCTAAATCCTCAATCTCCCCATTTTGTAGCTGTTGCAGCAATAGCACCAGAGAACCGATATAGGTTTGCTGAGATTGTTCAAATAGCTCTTTCCAGAGTCGCCCCAAATCTTGCAAGCTCAGCGGCGTATGCAAAGATTCGATATAGAGGCGTTGCAAGCCAATCACTTGATCTTCATCCACGCGCAAATTGTCTTGAATTAATAAACTTTGCCGACAATGCAGCGGCTCTAAGCTCTCCCAAAGCTTCACCATCTCGAAGAGTAAAAAGACAATTTGCTGCGGTGATAGCTGTTCTTCGCGCCATAAATCCACCAACATCGGCCAGTTGGAACGGTCTTCGAGTAAAAGAACGGCGCGGTTATCCTGAACCCAAGCATCGCAAATTTCGGGTAAGGTTTGACCGAGTTCGGGCTGTAACTCTAGATAGAGTTCTGCCATTGGCGGAATTAGGGGCGCATTTTCCGAGAAAGCTTGACCTTGAATGGCTTCGAGTAGAGAAATCTGCAACGGACGACAATCTAAGACGCGACCCTGAAATTCGCTTTGAGTGCGATCGCTCGCTTCTAAAGAGTCCAGCAGCAGATAGCGCTGCTGCAAGTCCAAATACTCTGAAGGGAGGGGATGAGAAGAGAGGGAAGCAACAGGGTTCGGGGTTGCGGAGGCTCCTTCAGCAGAGACGGGAGTGGGTTTAAGCTCGGCTTGGGAAGGCATTGACCACAGCGGCATTGTTGCTTCTTCGTCCGCTTCCTCATCGCTAACCGGGGGGATATAGGGATGTCCGGATGGGCCAGTCAGGGTGACAATAGCTCGCAATACGGTTCCGGTTAAAGCCCCACATTGGGGACAGTTTATGGCGTCATAAGTCACTTGAGCGCCACAAGCATAGCAAGGTTTATAGGTTAAGGAAGTACCGCAACTTTGGCAAAACTTGTTGGCGTCAGAATTCTCAAATTGACATTGGGGACAAATCAGCATGGGTTTTCTTCCTCAACTGTCAAGAAATACGGGGCATTTGTCGCGATCGCGCGGGTGTTGGCGTTGGCTAGGCAGAGCGTGCTTTTTTAGAGATAGCACGATTCTTGATTGGGTGAACAGGGCAGGGTTGGGTTAAGTGGATGGGTCAATTTGGAATAAAAAGCTGACTTTATCGCCTTTCCCTAGAGAGATACGATCGCCAGGGCGCAAACGATAGCGATCGCCGGTTCGCAAGGGTAAATTATTGACATACGTGCCATTGGTGCTACCAATATCTTCTAAAAAATAAATGCCGCCCTCTACGCGCAGATCGGCATGAATCCGGGAAACTACGCCTGCATCGGGCAGGTTCGAGACATCAACATCGGGGGGAATGCGATCGTTGGGTTTGCCAATATGAATAACGCTTAAGTGAGGGGGTAACTCAATTTTAGTGTTGGTTTGGATATGCAGCAGCCGAGCGCAGAAAGTCTGCAACTGCGTGGGCGCATTGAGGGGAGGGCGAGCGGCTGCTTGGGGGCTGTTAATGGCTGTTGCAGGTAATTCGGTACCCAGACTAGCAGAATCGACAGAAGGCATGGCTAAGGGCGAATTAATAAAGGTTGGTGGCACATTTTGAGCGATCGCAGCAGTCGGCGCGATCGCAGAGCCACATTGACCGCAAAATTCAGCTCCCCCGGAAACGCTTGCCCCGCATTGAGGACAAGGCACCCTTTCTGGAAGGGGTGTATAGCACGCCTCGCAATGGCTAGCCGTATCGGGGTTAGGATGCGCGCAGTTGGGGCAGGTAATCATGGCGATGGATAAATAACAATTAAGCCAAGAGAACAACCACGTTGCTCTCTTAAGAATACTAAGAGCGATCTTTAGCTCATCGGAGTGTTTGTGCGAAATTTTACGGAATTCAGCGAGATCTGCTCAATCATTCTCGACAAAATGACGCTGGGTTCCAGGTTTCCGGGATTTCGAGCAGATCGAGGAGAATTGTAAGGGTTAGCGACAGGCGCGATCGCATCTCTAGAGAAAGATTTTACGATCGGTTTCACCCGATTAGGGGTAAGTTGAGGTCATCAGGTGTGCAACAAATTTAACAGCGATTAACTTGTGTTGGGGGTTTGGGGGAGGCGATCGGTTCCTCGTCTGAACCTTACAGTTGGTCAGCGGGGGATACCTTGACATCCCCCAAGCTGATTTTATCTGGTCAACCCCGTTCAAATCAGCAACCCATCTAGGTTTGTAGACCAATGTCTTCGAGTTAGAATCAGTTTCATGACTCTAATCGTCAACTACTGCTACCGAATTTATCCCGACTCCACCCAAGAGCAGACAATGCTTCACTGGTTGGAAATCTCTCGCCAGGTGTACAACTACGCATTGCGAGAAATCAAGGATTGGGTAAACTCGCGATCTGGTAGTTGGGATCGCTGTTCTTTGGAACGTGAATACATCATTCCAGCCGACCAGTCATTTCCCACCTATTACGCCCAACAAAACGCACTTCCCAAAGCCAAGAAAGAATTCCCCTTGTTGGGTAAAGCGCCTTCTCAAGTTCTGCAAACTACAATTCGTAGATTGCATGAGGCTTGGAACTATTTCCAAAACAGGGGGTTTGGCTTTCCCCGCTTCAAGAAGTTTGGACAAATAAAGTCCATGCTGTTTCCTCAATTCAAGACTCACCCAATTACCGGGTGGCAGATTGCTTTACCCAAAGTTGGTAAAATACCCATCAACTTGCACAGACCTATCCCAGATGGATTTGTCGTCAAGCAAGCACGGGTATTGAGGAAAGCCGATAGGTGGGAAGTCGTTCTGACAATCGAGTCTGACGTATCAATACCAGAGGCTCAACCTTATGGGGATGCACTGGGTATCGATTTAGGATTAGAGCAATTCCTGACAACTTCGGATAAAGAGTTTATTGCGAGACCCCGATTTCTGACATCCTTGTACCGCGAGTTGAAATTGCTGCAACGTAAGTATGCCAGAACCAAGCCGGGTTCTAAAAACCGCCAGAAAGCTTGTATCCGTGTTGCCAAATTCCATAACCACATTACCAACGTTCGTAAAGACTGGCAGTTCAAACTGGCTAACCATCTTTGCACAAAAGATGGGATTGGGATGATATTTGTTGAGGACTTAAACCTGAAAGCCATGTCTAGGGGGATGTTGAGAAAACATACTCTAGATGCGGCTTTCGGTCAGTTTCTCAATCTGCTCGAATGGGTCGCTAAGAAACATCAAGTCTACTTCCTCCGAGTCAATCCGAACGGAACCTTGCAAACCTGTCCTCAGTGCAGAACGCACACCGGGAAGAAGGAACTTCAAATGCGAGTCCATCAATGTGGTGAGTGTGGCGACCAGACGGATAGAGATCGTGCAGCCTCAGAAGTCATCAGGTTACGGGGTTTAGAACTGATGAGTACGCAGGGACTCTGCGGAATAGAAAACGCCTATGCAGTCGGTCTGCCGGGGACTGATGAAAGTCAGTCTAGGTCAGAGACGAAATCTCGAAAGAGAAAAACTAGGAATGCCCAGCAGTGATGTTGGGAAGCCCACACCATAATCTCCGATTTGGTGTGAGAGGATGTCACAATTAGTTCAATTCTCTCATCAACAAAACGTTGCCAACCCCCTTAAACTCTCTCAAAATGTACTGGCAGCAGACGGAACGCGAGCAACTCATGCTGAAGATGCAGCAACGCATCTGTCAATCGCTCGATCTTGAGGAAATTCTCCACATGACGGTTCAAGACGTGCGGGAATTTCTCCAGACCGATCGCGTGGCGATTTATCGCTTTGAATCTAATGGACAAGGAATGCTGGCGGCTAAATCGCTGGCATCGGGATGGGAGTTGCCGCAAACCGAGGCAAGCTTGTTCCAAAAGTACGTTCAGCCCTATCAAAATTGCGGCTTGGATGCCTTCATTGAAAGCGGTGAAAGCGTTTTAGTCGAACAGTGTGAAGAACTGCTGGCTCAGTTACAAATTCAAGCGCATCTGGCTATCCCAATTTTCCGAGGGAAACAGCTTTGGGGGCTGTTGATCGCTCATCATTGTTGCTCGCCTCGGCAATGGCAGCAACCGGAAATGGATTTACTCGCAGCGCTAGCGATGCAGTTGGCGATCGCCATTCAACAGTCGGAACTCTACCAGCAAGTTCAACAACTCAACAGCCAATTGGAGGCTCAGGTTCAAGAACGGACGGATCAACTGCAAAAGGCCTTAGAATTTGAGGCAATGCTTAAGTTGATTACCGATAAAGTCCGCGATAGCTTGCTTGATGAAACCCAAATTTGGCAAACTGCCGTGCGCGAGCTAACCCAGGTTTTAAATCTTAAGGGCTGTAATGCGGCGCTATACGATTTGGAACAGGGAACTTCTACAGTTTGTTCGGAATTCGTGAAAACGGATGAAAATAAGAAGATTCCACCGATTTACGGACGCGTGCAGGAGTTAGGCAAGTTTCCCGAACTCTATTGTCAGTTGCTCCAAGGCGAGTATTTTCAATTTTGCTCGTTGCTGATTAATGAGGATCGCGGTCCGGTATCGATGCTGGTTTGTCCAATTTTTGACGATCGAGGCGTATTAGGCGATTTGTGGCTGGTGAACGATGCGGCTTATGAGTTTAGCGAACGGGAAATTCGCTTAGTACAGCAGGTGGCGACTCAATGCGCGATCGCCATTCGCCAAGCGCGTCTCTTTCAAGCATCAGTGGCTCAAGTGGAAGAATTAGCCCGCATTAATCGACTTAAGGATGATTTTTTAAGCGCGGTTCCCCATGAGCTAAGAACGCCTGTCACCAATATGAAAATGGCGATTCATAATCTATCGACGATGGCGTTGTCTAACTTAATTGTCAGTACCAACGAACAAAATCAAAAGCGCATTGCTCACTACCTGCAAATTCTTCAGTATGAGTGCGAGCGGGAAATTAGCTTAATTAATGACCTTTTGGATCTCCAACGGCTCGATACTCGCGATCAACCCCTAAGCCTAGAACCTATTAACCTCAGCGAGTTTCTCCCCCAAGTCATCAAGCCATTTCAGGTAAGGGCTAATAATCGCCAGCAAAGCTTACAACTTGAGATGCCGATCGATCTGCCGATCCTCTGTTCTAATGCTCCAGGCTTGGAACGTATCTTAGCGGAATTACTTAATAATGCTTGTAAATATACGCCACCCGGAGAACGAATTATCGTAGCCGTTAGCGTCCAATCGAGCAATCTGCTGTTCCAAATTGTGAATACAGGCGTGGAGATTGCCCCCAGCGAGCGATCGCGCATTTTTGATAAATTCTACCGGATTCCCCGCGCTGACCCCTGGAAACAAGGTGGGACTGGTCTGGGACTGGCTTTAGTGAAAAAGCTAACCGAGCATTTAGGCGGTTTAATTGAAGTGGCCAGTAGCAATGGTAAAACCTGTTTTAGCGTTTTCTTACCATTGCATTCTGAACTGAACTCAACAGCCGGATGAGGCTTCAGTTTTAAGGCTTAACGACAAGTACCGAGCAGGTGGCATCCTCTACAACCTGGGTGCTAACCGAGCCTTCCAAAATCCGTTTGACTCCGGTTAAACCGCGACTGCCGATAATAATTAAGTTCGCTTGATGAATATTCGCAAGGCGAATAATTTCTTCGGCTGGATCTCCAGTAGCAATTTCGATCTTGCTCGTGCAAGAGAGTTGTTGCTGATAGGTTTCTAGCTGTTTCTCAATTTCTCGGTAAGGCGACTCCTCAGAGCCAAAATGGGGTTTATCGGCCGCTTGCTCGGATTGCCTTTCGGGCGGCAGCAAAATGTGAGCCAAAATGACTTTGGCATCGGATTGCAGTTGAATTTGTTGTAAAGTCTGAAACACTTTATCGGTGGCAGCCGACCGATCTAACGCCATTGCAACTAAAATTGTTTCGATCACTCCATCTCTCCTCAAATTAAAGCGAATTGCTTCTTAAGGGTCGATTTGACACCCTTATTCTGATCTAGAATAAGCTGAAAAACCCGTAAGTTTTCCAGGCTCAATCTATTCAGCAATAGATCGCTTATTTTGAACTGAAAAGATGAGGCAAACGTTAGCCAGCTAGCCCCTCGATCGCTCTGGGTGCGGTGAGAGCAGAAAGCCTTGGAGTAAATATCCCCTTCACGAGGCTAACTAAGCATCGTCAGTTCGATTTTCAATTCTCAAGCGCACGGAGTCGGCGTGGGAGTTTAACCCCTCAGTCTCCGCTAGGGCAATAATGGCATTCCCCATCTTGTTGAGGGCAGTTGGAGAATATTGGATCAAGCTGGAGTGTTTGAGGAAGGTTTCTACCCCCAAGGCAGAGGCGTAACGAGCTGCGCCAGAGGTGGGTAGGGTATGGTTAGGTCCTGCTAGATAGTCGCCGACGGCTTCTGGGGTGGAATAACCCAGGAAAATCGCCCCGGCGTGGCGAATTTGATTCACCAGATCCCACGGTTCAGTAATTTCGAGTTCGAGGTGTTCTGGCGCAAACTGATTGGACAGTTCGGCGGCTTCTGCTAAGGAGCTGACGACAACCACCAGACCGTAATGGGCGATCGCTTTTTCGGTCAGCAAACGGCGGGGATGGTTGACCAATTGGCGCTCGACTTCAGCGGCGACTTTCCGCGCTAGGGCGGAGTCGGGGGTGAGTAAGATGGCAGCGGCCAAAGGGTCATGCTCGGCTTGGGCCAGCATATCGGTGGCCACATGGACGGGGTTCGCGCCGCTATCGGCAATAATTAAGACTTCCGAAGGACCGGCTAGGGAGTCAATGCCAACAGTGCCATAGACTAGTTTTTTCGCCAGGGTGACGTAAATGTTACCCGGCCCTGTGATGACATCCACCTTGGGGAGGGTTTCGGTTCCGTAGGCGAGGGCTGCGATCGCTTGAGCGCCCCCAACCCGATAAATTTCTTGTATGCCGGCTTCTTGAGCGGCGACGAGAACCGCCGGGTTAATCCCCTTTTCGCTGCCGGGTGGCGTTACCATCGCAATTCGGGGAACGCCTGCGACTTTGGCGGGAATGGCATTCATTAAGACGGTACTCGGATAAGCGGCTCGACCGCCAGGAACATAAATTCCCGCTCGATCGACTGGCGTATAGCGCTTGCCCAGCACAATATCATCGCTGCCAAACTGAACCCAAGATTTCGGGACGCGTTGGCGGTGAAAGGCTTCAATCTGACGGCAAGCCAGTTGAATAGCATCCAGTAAGTCTTTGTGAACTTGTTGGTAAGCCGCGTCGAGTTCCGAACCGCTGACGCGCAATTCTTCGACTTTTAGCGTTTTTTGGTCAAATTCGGCTGTGTAGTGCAGTAAGGCGCGATCGCCTTGTCGTTTCACCGTCTGAAGCACTTCCCGAACGGTCGCTTCCTTGTGCACGACTTGCTCGTCTTGGGTGCGATCGCAGATGCGCCGCAGTTCAGCTTCTGCATCAGCCCGCTGAGTTATGATTCGCAGCATGGATAGGACAATGGCCTTTCTAGGAATAAACCGTTGGCGGACGGATCTTCAGACACCCTAGGCTAAATCAGCTACCAGGCTAACCCGTACTCGCTTCTCTAGCTTAACGTGGATTTTCGTGTTTCAGCTAATCTCATTGCAGATCAACAAATGTTATATTAAACGATCTGATGCTATGTGCATCACCATCAACCTAGAAGCAATTATTTCTAATTGAGCCGTGCCTAATATTAAGTCTGCCGTTAAACGCGTTCAGATTGCTGAACGGAATCGTCTCCGCAATAAAGCTTATAAGTCTAGCGTTAGAACGCTGATGAAGAAGTTTTTTGCGGCTTTGGACGCTTATGCGGCTTCTCAAACCCCAGAAGCCAAGCAAGAGGTACAAACCCTCATGTCCGATACCTACAGCCGCATTGACAAGGCGGTCAAGCGGGGTGTTTTTCACTCTAACAATGGCGCTCGCAAAAAAGCCCGTTTGGCCAAAGCGCTTAAAAAAGTGGAAGCACCCGTACCAACAGCTTCCTGAACGCTCCCAAGGGCGATCGCAACTGCTTGGGGGCGTCCAGAAAACGCCGGAACGCTGCGGTTTAACCGATCGAGCCGCCGTTTGCAAGAGAGGGAGGAGAGAACCTCACTCAATGGGGTTCGCGAACTCGCCTAAATGCCCACACTGTACTGCTTGCAGTCGGTGTGGGAGAATGCAGCCAACGCTTAGAAGAACTCCTCAAATTCTCTCATGCAACTGATTGATACTCACGTCCATGTGAATTTTTCGACGTTTGAGTCGGATCTAGAAGCAACGCGCGATCGCTGGCAAGCTGCTGGAGTCGTTCAGCTCGTTCATTCTTGCGTGACCCCAGATGAGTATCCTAGCCTAGCCGCATTAGCCGATCGCTTTCGCGAATTATATTTTGCTGTGGGACTGCACCCGCTAGAGGCCGATCGATGGACGCCGGAATTAGCCCATCAACTTCGCCAACTGGCTCAATCTCATCCGAAGATTGTCGCGATTGGCGAAACTGGGCTAGACTTTTATAAAGCGGACAATCGTTCGCAACAGCAGCAGGCATTTTGGGCGCAGTTAGAAATGGCCCATGCCCTCCAGAAGCCGGTTATTATTCACTGTCGAGATGCAGCCGCAGCCTTAGCCGATCAACTCCGTAATTTTTGGGATAGGATTGGAGAGGTGCGGGGCGTGATGCATTGCTGGGGAGGAGAACCTCAAGAAACGCAGTGGTTTTTAGATTTGGGATTTTACATTAGTTTCAGCGGTACAGTCACCTTCAAGAAGGCGACTCAGATTCAGGAATCCTGCCAAATCTGTCCGAGCGATCGCCTCTTAATTGAAACTGATTGCCCCTTTCTTGCTCCGGTTCCCAAACGCGGCAAACGCAACGAACCCGCCTACGTCCGCCATGTTGCCGAACAAGTGGCTCATCTGCGCGGAGTCTCCTTAGAAACGTTAGCTCGGCAAACCACAGAAAACGCTCGCTCGTTGTTTGGCTTACCTCAGCTAACGCTCTCAGATTCGCCCTTATTGGCCCAGTCTTGGACAAAGGAGTAAAAATAAATTATAATAGTGGATTGCCGTTATGCGTGGATAGTCCTCAGACCGTTTCGCGTCGCCCGACCGAGCCATTAACGGTCAACAATCTCCTCGCCGAACCCCATCCCAAGATGAGGCAGCCCAACCGAAAAATTGATAGCACTCGTTACCTTGGAGCAATCCAATCACAATTTGATAAACCAAAATGGGGAATGGAAGATAGGGACTTGGCTGCGGTCGTCCCCATCCCAAATTCCCTATTTTGCCGATGAATATTGGTACCCAGCCTGGAAACAAAATTTCTTATGAATCAGACGACCATTCCTGCACCCGTGCAACACATGTTGCCAGACCTCGTCGAGATTCAGCGGGCAAGCTTCCGCTGGTTTCTAGAAGAAGGACTGATCGAGGAGCTAGATAGTTTTTCTCCCATATCCGACTATACGGGCAAGCTAGAGTTACATTTTATTGGCAAAGACTACAAACTCAAGCGTCCGAAGTACGAAGTTGACGAAGCCAAACGGCGGGATGCCACCTACGCCGTGCAAATGTACGTGCCGACTCGTCTGATTAACAAAGAAGCGGGCACTATGATCGAGCAAGAAGTCTTCATCGGCGAACTGCCGTTGATGACCGATCGCGGCACCTTTATCATTAACGGCGCAGAGCGCGTGATCGTCAACCAAATTGTGCGATCGCCCGGAGTCTATTACAAATCCGAAACCGACAAAAACGGTCGGCGCACCTACAACGCTTCCTTAATTCCCAACCGAGGCGCGTGGCTAAAATTTGAAACCGACAAAAACGACCTCGTTTGGGTGCGGATCGACAAAACTCGCAAACTCTCCGCCCAAGTCCTGCTCAAAGCCTTGGGACTGAGTACCAACGAAATTCTCGACGCCCTCCGCCACCCCGACTACTTCCAAAAAACCATCGACAAAGAAGGCGACTACTCCGACGAAGACGCCTTAATGGAACTGTACCGCAAATTGCGACCGGGCGAACCCCCTACCGTCACCGGCGGCGCGCAGTTACTCGAATCGCGCTTTTTTGACCCCAAACGTTACGACCTCGGCAAAGTCGGGCGGTACAAACTCAACAAAAAACTGCACCTCAACGTTCCGGAAACCAAACGCGTCCTCACCCCAGAAGATATCCTCTCGGCGATCGACTACCTGATCAACCTCGAATACGATATCGGCAGCATCGATGATATCGACCACTTGGGAAACCGTCGCGTCCGTTCCGTGGGCGAACTCCTGCAAAACCAAGTCCGCGTCGGCTTGAACCGTCTAGAACGGATTATCCGCGAACGGATGACCGTTTCCGACGCCGAACACCTGACCCCCACCTCCCTGGTTAACCCCAAACCCTTGGTGGCAGCCATTAAGGAATTCTTTGGTTCATCGCAACTATCCCAGTTCATGGATCAAACCAACCCCTTAGCAGAATTAACCCACAAGCGCCGCCTCTCCGCCCTAGGGCCGGGCGGTCTTACGCGGGAACGCGCTGGGTTTGCCGTCCGCGACATTCACCCCTCTCACTACGGGCGGATTTGTCCGATTGAAACCCCTGAAGGACCTAACGCCGGGTTAATTGGCTCCCTAGCAACCCATGCTCGCGTCAACCAATATGGGTTTATCGAAACCCCATTTTATCCGGTGGAAACAGGTCGCGTTTTGCGCGATCGCCTTCCCGCCTACATGACCGCAGACGAAGAAGACGACCTGCGCGTTGCTCCCGGTGACATCCCCACCGACGAAGCGGGCAAAATCCTAGGGGACATCATCCCCGTTCGCTACCGGCAGGAATTCACCACCACCAGCCCCGACCAAGTGGACTACGTGGCGGTTTCCCCAGTGCAAATTATCTCCGTTGCTACCTCCTTGATCCCCTTCCTGGAGCATGATGATGCTAACCGGGCGCTGATGGGTTCTAACATGCAACGTCAAGCCGTTCCCCTGCTCAAGCCCGAACGCCCCCTTGTAGGAACCGGACTAGAAGCCCAAGCTGCCAGAGACTCCGGGATGGTGATTATCTCCAAATACGACGGCGAAGTCACCTACGTGGATGCGACGCAAATTCGCGTCAGAACGGCACGCAAAGACGACGAATCCCCCTCAGCCACCCCGGAAGAGATCGCCTACGAAGTCCAGAAGTATCAGCGGTCGAACCAAGATACTTGCTTGAACCAACGCCCCATCGTTCGCGTTGGCGACAAAGTGAAATCGGGTCAAGTGCTGGCGGATGGTTCGGCGACTGAAGGCGGCGAACTTGCCCTCGGTCAAAACATCCTCGTTGCCTATATGCCTTGGGAAGGCTACAACTACGAAGACGCGATTTTGATTTCCGAACGGTTGGTGTACGACGATATCTACACCTCCATTCACATTGAGAAATACGAAATCGAAGCGCGTCAAACTAAACTCGGCCCTGAAGAAATTACCCGCGAAATTCCCAACGTTGGGGAAGACGCCTTGCGCCAACTCGATGAAGACGGCATTATCCGCATCGGCGCTTGGGTAGAAGCGGGCGATATCTTGGTGGGGAAAGTCACGCCTAAAGGCGAATCGGATCAACCTCCAGAAGAAAAACTCCTGCGAGCCATCTTCGGGGAAAAAGCCAGAGACGTGCGCGATAACAGCTTGCGCGTTCCCAACGGCGAAAAAGGTCGCGTTGTTGACGTGCGGGTGTTTACTCGCGAACAAGGCGACGAACTGCCCCCCGGTGCCAACATGGTCGTCCGCGTCTATGTGGCTCAGAAGCGGAAAATCCAAGTTGGGGATAAAATGGCGGGTCGCCACGGCAATAAGGGGATTATCTCTCGGATTCTGCCGATTGAAGATATGCCCTATTTACCTGATGGCAGACCTGTGGATATCGTCCTCAACCCCCTGGGCGTGCCTTCGCGGATGAACGTCGGTCAAGTCTTTGAATGTCTCTTGGGCTGGGCGGGCGAAAATCTGGAAAAACGCTTTAAGGTGGTGCCGTTTGATGAAATGCACGGCGACCAAATGTCCCGCGAAACCGTACATGGCAAGCTTCAACAAGCTGCCGATGAGACGGGTTATGACTGGTTATTTAACTCCGATCATCCCGGTAAAACCCAAGTGTTTGACGGTCGCACTGGCGAACCGTTCGATCGACCCGTGACCGTAGGTAAAGCTTATATGCTGAAACTGGTTCACTTGGTTGACGATAAGATTCACGCCCGTTCCACCGGTCCTTACTCGCTAGTGACGCAGCAACCCTTGGGCGGTAAAGCCCAACAGGGCGGACAGCGCTTTGGGGAAATGGAAGTTTGGGCCCTAGAAGCGTTCGGGGCAGCGTATACCCTGCAAGAGTTGTTGACGGTGAAATCCGACGACATGCAAGGGCGCAACGAAGCCTTAAATGCCATTGTTAAAGGGAAGGCGATTCCCCGTCCGGGTACGCCAGAATCCTTTAAGGTGTTGATGCGCGAATTGCAATCGCTGTGTCTGGATATTGCGGTTCATAAGGTAGAAACGCGAGAAGATGGCACCGCCGGGGATGTGGAAGTCGATTTGATGGCTGACGTGAACTCGAAGCGATCGCCAAACCGTCCCACCTACGAATCCATTACCCCAGAAGAGTTAGGCGTCGAAGAAGAAGACTAAGCGCATTACAACCCCAAGGGGGATAATAACTCCCCCTTGCCTCTACCCGTTTGCTCATTGACGACCGCCCGCGCCTAAGTCTTTTTTCCTTTGAGTCAGAGCGTTCCCCAACAGCAAGAGTGAATTGAGAATTTCCATGAGAAATCAGCTAGAACAGCGTTTCGACTATGTAAAAATTGGTATTGCCTCTCCGGAGCGAATTCGGCAGTGGGGAGAAAGAACCCTTCCCAACGGTACGGTTGTGGGAGAAGTGACTAAACCGGAAACCATTAACTACCGGACGTTAAAGCCGGAAATGGACGGTTTATTTTGCGAACGCATCTTTGGCCCGGCGAAAGATTGGGAATGCCATTGCGGCAAGTATAAGCGGGTCAGACACCGGGGAATTGTCTGCGAACGCTGTGGCGTTGAAGTCACTGAATCGCGGGTGCGGCGTCACCGTATGGGCTATATTAAGCTGGCTGCACCAGTTACCCATGTTTGGTACCTCAAAGGCATTCCGAGTTATATGTCGATTCTGCTAGATATGCCCCTGCGGGATGTCGAGCAAATCGTTTACTTTAACGCTTACGTAGTGTTGAATCCGGGCAATGTTTCGGATCTCAGCTACAAGCAATTGCTCAACGAAGACCAATGGATGGAAATTGAGGATCAGCTTTATAGCGAAGATTCTCAAATGGAAGGGGTCGAAGTTGGCATTGGCGCTGAAGCCTTAGAACGCCTGCTTGCTGATATTAATTTAGAGGAAGAAGCAGAAAAGCTCCGCGAAGAAATTGCTACGGCAAAAGGACAGAAGCGCGCCAAGTTGATTAAACGCTTGCGCGTGATTGACAACTTTGTGGCAACGGGTGCGAAACCGGAATGGATGGTGCTGAATGTTCTTCCGGTCATTCCCCCCGACTTGCGCCCAATGGTACAGCTTGATGGCGGCCGGTTTGCTACTAGCGACTTAAATGACCTCTACCGTCGCGTCATTAACCGGAATAATCGTCTGGCCCGACTTCAGGAAATTCTCGCCCCCGAAATTATCGTCCGTAACGAAAAGCGGATGTTGCAAGAAGCCGTTGATGCTTTGATTGATAACGGCCGTCGGGGTCGAACGGTGGTGGGGGCAAACAACCGCCCGCTGAAATCGCTCTCCGATATTATTGAAGGGAAGCAAGGTCGTTTCCGGCAAAACCTGCTCGGAAAACGGGTAGACTACTCCGGTCGTTCTGTGATTGTGGTGGGGCCAAAGCTGAAGATTCACCAGTGCGGTTTGCCTCGCGAAATGGCGATTGAACTGTTTCAGCCGTTTGTGATTCATCGCTTAATCCGTCAAGGATTGGTTAATAATATCAAGGCCGCGAAGAAGTTAATTCAACGGGGCGATTCTAGCGTGTGGGATGTTCTAGAAGAAGTGATTGAAGGACACCCCGTGATGCTGAACCGCGCGCCGACGCTGCACCGTTTGGGGATTCAAGCGTTTGAACCCATTCTGGTAGAAGGTCGTGCGATTCAATTGCATCCCCTGGTTTGTCCGGCATTTAACGCGGACTTCGACGGCGACCAAATGGCAGTTCACGTCCCCTTATCGCTAGAAGCCCAAGCTGAAGCGAGATTGTTGATGTTAGCCTCGAATAATATTCTGTCTCCGGCAACCGGGCGACCGATTGTTATGCCAAGCCAAGATATGGTTTTGGGCTGTTATTACTTGACCGCAGAAAACCAGAAGGCAGAAAGAGGGATCAATCGCTATTTTGCCTCGCTAGATGATGCGATCGTGGCTTACGAGCAGCAACAAGTGGATTTACATGCCTATATCTGGGTGCGCTTTGATGGTCAGGTTGAATCGGATGAGGCGGATTTGAACCCTTTACAAACCGAAGAGTTAGGCGATGGGACGGTGACAAAAATCTATAAATACCGCCGCCGTCGCGAAGATGCAGAGGGAAATTTAATTTCTCAGTATATTCGGACAACGCCTGGACGGATTATTTTCAACAAGACGATTCAAGACGCTCTTGCCTAACTGGGCAAGCGATGGGTAGGGCAACCGACTAATTAATTTAGGGGGTTGCCTCCAGAAGCGCTCTTTTCTGCCACCAGATGGCGATTCGATCCCTTCGGGAATCGCGCTGAACAACTCATCGCCGCTCATCCTTGAATCGTCAAGCAGCCCCAAGCGCAGCAGGCTGCAAGGGTACCTATAGATCGAGCGCGCTTCCCAAGAGTGCCAATTGACAACGGATTACAGACAAATGACAGATAAACTGATTTTTCGGAATCGGGTCGTTGATAAAGGTCAACTGAAGAAGCTAATCGCCTGGGCTTTTACCCATTATGGAACGGCACGGACTGCCCAAATGGCAGACGACCTCAAAGAGTTGGGTTTCCACTATGCAACGAGAGCAGGCGTTTCGATTAGCGTTGATGACTTGCAGGTGCCGCCGTCTAAACGGCAGTTGCTAGAAGCGGCTGAAGCTCAAATTCGGACGACAGAAGCGCGGTACACGCGAGGCGAAATTACTGAGGTTGAGCGGTTCCAACGGGTTATTGATACCTGGAATAGTACCAGCGAAGCGCTCAAAGATGAAGTGGTGCGCTATTTCCGGGCAACCGATCCGCTGAACTCTGTGTACATGATGGCATTTTCTGGGGCGCGAGGCAATATTTCCCAGGTGCGGCAGTTGGTGGGGATGCGCGGTTTGATGGCTGACCCTCAAGGGGAAATTATTGACTTACCGATTAAGACCAATTTCCGGGAAGGGCTAACCGTTACGGAGTATATTATTTCTTCTTACGGGGCCCGGAAGGGGTTGGTCGATACGGCGCTGAGAACGGCGGATTCGGGTTACTTGACGCGGCGTTTGGTGGATGTTTCCCAGGATGTAATTATCCGGGAAATTGATTGCGGGACGACGCGCGGGATTCCGGTACAGCCAATGCGCGATGGCGATCGCGTTTTGATTCCCCTCAAAGACCGCCTGTTGGGTCGCGTTCTAGCGGAAGATGCAATCGATCCGCGCACGGGTGAGGTGTTGAGCGTCGAGATTGATGGGGTGACAGTGGTTGCCAGACGCAATCAAGATATTTGCGATGAGTTAGCGATCGCGATTGGTCAAGCGGGGATTGAGCAAGTGATGGTGCGATCGCCCCTAACTTGCGAAGCCGCGCGTTCGGTGTGCCAGCACTGCTATGGCTGGAGTTTGGCTCACGCCAAGATGGTCGATTTAGGCGAAGCTGTCGGCATTATCGCCGCTCAATCGATTGGCGAACCCGGTACCCAGCTCACCATGCGGACGTTCCACACAGGGGGCGTTTTCGCCGGGGCAGCGCGGCAAATCCTCGCTCCCTGTAATGGCACCATTCGTTTTGAAAAACTGAAAACTCGCAAAGTCCGCAACGTGCGCGGCGAGGAAGAATTGTTTGTCGATTCGGCAGGGGCCAAGCTGATCTTGATGGTGAGCGAATCCTCTGGAACCGCTACCACTAAAGGTGCGAGCGATCCCGCCGACGGCAAACTCTCCACCGTGAACCGCCACGAAATTCCCATCCCAATGGGGGCAACCCTGCTCGTCAAAGATGGCAGCGAAGTCACCGCCGGTCAATTGCTCGTCAACGTGCCGTCCTCTAGTCGGAACGTGCAGCGGAGTACCGAAAAAGCCACTAAAGACGTGGCCACCGACTTGGCCGGGGAAGTCCAATTTGCGGATATTCTGCCAGAAGAAAAGCGCGATCGCCAAGGCAACACCACCCGAATTGCACGCGGCGGCGGCTTGATCTGGATTCTCTCTGGGGAAGTTTACAACCTACCCCCAGGAGCCGAACCCGTCGTTAAAAACGGCTCAAAAGTCGAAACCAACTCCGTTCTGGCTGAAACCAACATCCGTACCGAACACGGCGGGATCGTCCGTCTGTTAGGAGAACCCGAACCTGGTAAGAGCGGTCGCGAAATCGAAATTATCACCGCTAGCGTTCTGCTCGATCAAGCCCGCGTTGAAGTTAGCTCCACCCAAGGCAAAGAGCAATACATTATTGTCTCCTCTGAAAATCAGCGCTTCTCTCTAAAAGCCACTCCCGGTACCAAAGTCACCAACAACCAAGTGGTGGCAGAACTGATTGACGATACCTACCGCACCAGCACAGGTGGCATCATCAAATACGCCGGAGTGGAAGCCAAACGCGGCAAAGCCAAACAAGGCTACGAAGTCACCCAAGGCGGCACCCTGCTGTGGATTCCCGAAGAAAGCCACGAAGTGAACAAGGACATCTCCTTGTTGATGGTGGAAGACGGGCAATTTGTCGAAGCCGGAACTGAAGTGGTAAAAGACATCTTCTGCCAAAGCAGCGGCGTTGTCGAAGTTACCCAGAAAAACGATATTCTTCGAGAAATCGTGATCAAACCGGGCGACCTGCACATGATCGAACCGGGCGACCAAAACGTTCCCAAAGAAGAAAGCATCGTTCATCCCGGTGAAGAAGTCCTCAGCGGCATTACCTTCAACGAACTGCGCTACGTGGAATCGGTCGAAACGCCAGAAGGCCCGGCCATCCTCTTCCGGCCCGTTACGGAGTTCCACGTTCCCGACGAACCGAGCGTTCCTTCTCAAGAATCGTCTCAAGACAACGGCGGTTTAATTCGCCTGCGAGCCGTTCAGCGCCTCTCTTATAAAGATGGCGAGCGCGTCAAATCAGTAGAAGGATTAGAACTCCTGCGGACGCAACTGGTTCTAGAACTCGATAAAACGGCTTTAAACGAAACTGGAGAAGGAGAAACAGAACGGGCGGTTCCAGCAACCACCAAAGAGTCTCGCTCTTCCATCGACTTAGCCGCAGACATCGAACTGATTCCCGATCCAGACGATCCGGACAGCCGTCGCTTGCAGTTAGTGATTTTAGAATCGCTGATTATTCGTCGCGATGTGGCTGCTGACCCCACCCAAGGCAGCACCAACACCCGCCTGCTGGTGAGCGATGGCGAACAAATCGATCCGGGTGCTGTGGTTGCTCGTACCGAAATCCTGTGTAAGGAAGCGGGCGAAGTGCGCGGGATTAAAGAAGGGGGTGAAGCAGTTCGTCGGGTTCTGATCGTTCGCAGCGCCGATTTGATTACCATTGACACCCAAGGCAACAAACCGACGGCAAACAAGGGCGACCTATTGGTGGCTGGCTTGAATGAAGTGGCACCAGGCGTTAGCCTATCGGAATCCGGTCTAGTGGTGAAGGTTGAAGACAACCAAGTGACGCTGCGGATTGCCCGTCCTTACCGCGTGTCGCCTGGAGCCATCTTACATATTGATGATGGCGACTTGGTACAGCGGGGCGATAACCTAGTGTTGCTGGTGTTTGAACGGGCGAAAACTGGGGACATCATCCAAGGTTTGCCTCGGATTGAAGAACTGCTAGAAGCTCGCAAACCCAAGGAAGCTTGCGTTTTGGCAGAACGTCCGGGGATTGCTCAAGTCATCTACAGCGAGGATGAAAGCGTCTCGGTGAAGGTGATGGAAGAAGACGGGACGCTGACCGATTATCCGCTAACACCGGGACAAAATGCGATCTTGCTCGATGGGTCGCAAGTGGCGGCGGCGCAACCGCTATCGGATGGCCCGGCGAACCCCCACCAAATTCTGGAAATTTTCTTCCGCCTGCATCGCTCAATGGGTCAAAGCGACCATGAGGCAGCCTTAGCTGGTTTGCAACAGGTGCAAACCTTCTTGGTCAACGAGGTGCAATCGGTTTATCAATCGCAAGGGATTGATATTTCTGACAAACACATTGAGGTGATTGTCCGCCAGATGACTTCTAAGGCGCGGGTGGATGATGGGGGCGATACCACGATGCTTCCGGGCGAACTGGTGGAACTCTACCAGGTTCAGCAGGTGAATGAAGCAATGGCGATTACTGGAGGTGCGCCTGCTAGTTACGAACCCGTGCTGTTAGGGATTACGAAGGCGTCCTTGAATACGGATAGCTTTATCTCGGCGGCGAGTTTCCAAGAAACAACGCGGGTTCTGACGGAAGCGGCGATTGAAGGTAAGTCGGATTGGTTGCGCGGCCTGAAGGAAAACGTGATCATCGGACGCTTGATTCCTGCGGGAACGGGCTTCAATGCTTACGAAGAACCGGCTCCAACGCTGGATGATATGGGTGGGGATTATCCCGGCTTTAATGAGTATGAGGACGATCTCAAGGATGTGGTGCTTGACGATCGCACGGCTCGTTCCTATCGTCTAGATGGCGGTTTCGATAACTTTGCGCGCGGCCCGGTTATGTACGGCCCGATCTCAAGGTCGGCATTTGCGGCGAACATGGCGGCGATCCGGCTTCGGTCGCCTTCTGTCACGAGGTCAATCTCGATTACGTGTCCTGCTCGCCGTTCCGCACGCCGATCGCGCGGCTTGCGGCGGCGCGGGCCGCGCTCGGCAAGGAAGTCGCAAGCCAGGCCTGATCCGTCGGTTCCGGCGAGCGCTACCGGGGGCCCGCTATCGGGTCAAACGGCGGGCACCACCAAACCCATTGGTAAAGGAACCGGAATTGGGCTAGCGATTAGCCATCAGATTATTGTTGAAAAACATAAAGGAAAACTCAGTTGCGAGTCTTCTGCGGATTGCGGCGCTGAGTTTAAGATTGAAATTCCAATTCAAGCCGAAGTTAAACCTTAGCGCCCATCTCGATCTCTACTGTGGGAATTAGAGCGATCGCGCCATTTAGCCTAACACAGCTCAGAGCGCGCGATCGCCGATCGGACTCTCCATCCGCTTTTTATGCGAGAAATGAAACAAAACTACAAGCATATTTACTAAGTATGTAGCTTTGTATCACTTCTTGGAGTTTCTAGGATTTCCTCCCCAGAGTAGGGAATTCTATCTAAAAGAAGATGCATTCTCAGCCAACAGTTTTCTGTTGGGCGGGAATATCGAGGTTTACTCATTCTCGCTTCACCAAGCTCAATCTGACTGTCTTTTGCTTCCTCCCTGAGAATTTCATCGGTTCAGCTTAAGTCCCCTACACTCCCCGTTTTTTTCTAGTCATGCTTTATTCTTTGGATCGCCCTGCTAACAACCCGCAAGACTCAACAGATTATGTGGGTTGGAACGTTGTTGAAACTGAACTGAATCCCTCTCGCCTCCATTCCAAAGAAACTGTTTTTACCCTTGGAAATGGTTATCTGGGCACGCGAGGAAGCTTTGAAGAAAGCTATCCGGGCGATTGCGCCGTCACCCTCATTCATGGCGTGTACGACGATGTTCCCGTCGTCTATACCGAACTGGCCAACTGTCCCAACTGGCTGCCCCTACAAATTAAAGTAGGAGAATCCGAATTTCGCCTCGATCGCGGTGAAATTTTAGCGTACGAACGACGCTTAGACTTGCGTTTAGGATTGCTCAGTCGCGATGTGCGCTGGCGTTCTCCAGAAGGACATACCCTAATCTTCCACTTTGAACGATTTGCCAGTTTAGCCGATCGGCACGTCCTAGCGCTGCGCGTTTCGGTAACTTCTGTTGATTATCAGGGAACCATTGAAATAACCAGCGGATTTGATGCCCAACCCCATAACCAGGGCGTTTTCCACTGGCAAACCTTAGCCTGGGGGGGTAGCCACTCAACCCTAGAATTACAAAGCAAAACCTTGGCTTCTGGGATTGAATTGGGAATGGTTGCCCATTTAGCCGTTTTGGGAAGCGATCGCCCCGTACAATTATCGCCAGACGGTCAAAACTTGCAATGCTGCTTCGATCTAAAACCCGGTCAGCAAGTCACCTTAGAAAAAACCGTCACCCTATTCACCTCGCGAGAGACACCCACCCCCCTAGCCGATGCCCGCGATCGCCTCAACCGCGAACCCCGCTACACCACCCTATTAGCCGCTCATATTGCAGCCTGGGCAGAGGTTTGGCAACAGTGCGATGTGGTCATCGAAGGCGACCTGCAAGCCCAACTCAGCGTCCGTTATAACCTGTTTCAACTGCTCGTCGTTGCCCCGCGCCAGGACGATCGGGTGAGCATCCCCGCCAAAACCCTATCCGGCTTTGCCTATCGGGGACATGTTTTTTGGGACACGGAAATTTTTATCGTGCCCTTCCTCACCCTCACGCAGCCAGCCTTAGCGAAAAATCTCCTCAACTATCGCTACAACACCCTACCGGGGGCGCGGCGCAAAGCCCAAGAAGCCGGGTACGAGGGGGCAATGTATGCCTGGGAAAGCGCCACAACAGGCGATGAAGTGACGCCGCGCTGGGTAACGGGCAAGGATGGCGAGCAAATTCGGATCTGGTGCGGGGATATTGAAGTTCACATTACCAGCGACGTGGCTTACGCCGTCTGGCATTACTGGCAAATGACTGGGGACGATCGGTGGATGCGCGATCGCGGCGCAGAAATTATCCTCGATACGGCAGTATTCTGGGGAAGCCGCGTGGTTTGGAATGCAGAACGCCAAAGTTACGAAATCTTGGATGTCATTGGTCCTGATGAAAACCACGATCGCGTCGATAATAACGCCTTTACCAACCTCATGGCCCAGTGGCACCTACAAAAAGCCCTGACTCTGTGGGATTGGTTAAAACGCGCTTATCCCGAAACCGCCATCCAACTCCAGCAACAACTCGGCTTAACCCCAGAACGCCTACAACAATGGATCGATATCGCCCAACATCTGCGCCTCGTCCAAGATCCGCAAACGGGTTTAATTGAGCAGTTTGACGGCTTCTTCCAACTCGAAGATATTAATTGGGCAGATTACGAGTCTCGCACCACCTCGCTGCAAGGTTTGTTAGGGATTGAAGCCACCAGCCAGCGGCAGATTCTCAAACAAGCCGATGTCTTAATGCTGCTGTATTTGTTGCGCGAACGCTATAGTCCGGAAGTGGTACAAGCCAACTGGGATTATTATACGCCGCGTACCGATCACGCCTATGGCTCCTCCCTGGGGCCGGCCATTCATGCCATTCTGGCTTGCGATCTGAACTCGCCTGCGGAAGCCTATACCCACTTTATGCGGGCGGCGTTAGTGGATTTAGAAGATGTGCGCGGAAATGCAGCCGAAGGGATTCACGCAGCGTCCGCTGGAGGCGTTTGGCAAGCAGCTATCTTTGGATTTGGGGGAGTTCGCCTCACCCAATTTGGGCCGGTGGCTTGTCCGAGTCTACCGCCCGGTTGGACGCGCCTCAAGTTCCGCTTGCAATGGCACAACCAGCGCTACGAGTTTGATATTCGTCCTGAAAACGTGCAAGTGTCTGTGGTTCCCATCTCCCCAGAAAGTCACCTTTTACCGATAGAACCGCCTGTTTCTCAGGATCTAGCCTTAAAGGGCGCAATTTTCGATCTCGATGGCGTGATTACAGATACGGCCCATTACCATTATTTAGCCTGGAAGCAGTTAGCCGATGAAGAAGGGATTCCTTTTGACGAACAGGCAAATGAGGCGATGCGCGGTTTACCTCGGCGGGAGTCGCTGCTGCGAATTTTAGGCGATCGCACCGTTAGCGAAGCCCAAATGCAGGAGATGATGGAACGCAAGAACCGCTACTATGTGGATTTGCTGGATAATGTCTCTAGTGCCGATCTATTACCGGGCGTAGCAGCACTCTTAAACGAGTTACGCTCTATGGGGGTGAAAATTTCCCTCGGATCTTCGAGTAAGAATGCCCGCATGGTGTTAGAACGGTTGGGCATTGCTGAATGCTTTGATGCGATCGCCGACGGTTATAGCGTCTCGCAACCCAAACCCGCCCCGGATCTGTTCCAATTTGCTGCCCAACAGTTGGGCCTCTCGCCAGAAGAATGCGTCGTCTTTGAAGATGCAGAAGCCGGAATTGAGGGGGCTTTAGCTGCTGGGATGTGGGCAGTGGGTTTAGGCCCAGTGCAGCGCGTTGGGAAAGCCCATTTAGTCTTATCGACGCTAGAAGGCAAACATTGGGCCGCTTTAAAGCGCCAAATGGCTCAACCTGTAGCCGTTTAGAGCAAAGTGCTGTAGCTGGTAAAAACCAGTCCGGTTAATCGCCGTTCGGCCGATCCCAAGCGTTATGGCTACAGCTATAACGCTTGGGCGAGTCGCTAACCAAAAGCCTTTATCTTTAAAATCTAATCCGTCCAAAGTCAATCTCTGGGCGGATCTTGGGCTGAATTGGAAGAAAAACCGAATTCAATCAGGTTCAGCTAATTCTTTTTGAGAGGGAGAGGCTTGAAGCGATATTGTGCGATGAGAAGGGCGTGCAGAACTTTCTAGACGAATTTTGCGGGCGTGCTGAAAGAACTGTTCGCGCAGTAGGGGAAATGGATGGAACCGCAAGCGAGTGCTAGTGATTTGAGTTCTGCGATAGCTGACTTGGTTTAAGGTTGCCCCAGAAAAGTCCGTATCTTGCACAGTGGCTTCATCAAAAATGGCTTGAGTCAAGTCAGCATTGGCAAAGCAAGTGCGGCTAGAAGCTTCTGTCGTTTTTAAAGCCTCTAAAAATAATAAAGCCGCAAAAGAAAAGGCGATCGCGCCGCCTAAACTCAAAGCACTTCCCTGAACAAAGTCCCCTTGGAATAATGCCAGCAACCCCCGACATCCGGTGACAGCAGAAGCCCCTGCGATCGCGGCTGCCAAAATTCCTGTTTGTCCCCTGGCGATCGCAGTTGCTACAACCCCCGTAGCCACAACCGCCTCAACACCTGCGATCGCACCTGCAAGCGTCACTGCGATCGCACCGGCCCCAGCGCGGGCAATTAACAAGCGCACAGGCGTACGGCTTTGCCCCGTTTGCACTCGACTAAAATTGGTTCCAACCAAAATTGCTTCGCTAAAATCGCACCCGCGCAAATCTGACCCGCTAAAATCAGCACCAGACAAGTCAAGACCTTGAAAGGAGCGATCGCGCAAATCTCGGTTAGAAAAATCCTGTGGGTTAAACGACATCATTCCTTCAACAAGCGTGCGGATATCTCTATGTTAAGCGTTCTACACCAGAGTGCGACCGGAAGTCAGTTCCGAGTTCCGAGTTCCGTAGCTTGCTTCCGCGTAGCGGTGTTCCGAGTAGGGAAGAGGGTGGGAAGTTAGTGCTAAGTAGAAAGTGCTGAGTTCTAAGTAGGTATCTAGAAAAATAGCCGATTTACCTCCATCCCCCCATCTCCCCATCTCCCCATCTCCCCATCCCCCCACCCTCTTCCTCGTGCTATACAATTAACCCTGTCCTGTTCCGTTGCGATCCATGTCTGTCATCTCTGAAGCGCCCTTTTCCCCTGAAGAAATTGCCGAAGAAGGGATTAAACCCGAAGAATACACTGAAATTGTCAATCGCCTCGGTCGGCATCCCAATAAAGCAGAACTGGGGATGTTTGGCGTCATGTGGTCAGAACATTGCTGTTATAAAAATTCCCGACCCCTGCTTAAACAATTTCCCACCGAAGGGAAAAGAATCCTTGTTGGCCCTGGAGAAAACGCCGGAGTCGTAGACTTAGGAAAGGGGTTTCGCCTCGCCTTCAAAATTGAATCCCACAACCACCCCTCCGCTGTAGAACCCTTCCAAGGGGCTGCAACGGGCGTTGGCGGCATTCTCCGCGATATCTTTACGATGGGGGCGCGTCCCATCGCCGCCCTCAACTCCCTACGTTTTGGTTCCCTAGAAGACGCCAAAACCCGCCGAATTTTTAATGGCGTTGTCGCCGGAATTGCTCACTACGGCAACTGCTTCGGCGTTCCCACAGTGGGGGGTGAAGTTTACTTCGATCCGGCTTATTCTGGAAATCCCTTAGTCAACGCGATGGCACTAGGGCTAATGGAAACGCCTGAAATTATTAAATCGGGCGCTTCCGGCATTGGCAACCCCGTTTTATACGTGGGTTCGACCACAGGACGCGATGGCATGGGTGGGGCGAGTTTTGCTAGCGCCGAACTCAGCGATGCTTCAATGGATGACCGTCCGGCGGTACAGGTTGGCGATCCCTTTTTAGAAAAATCTCTCGTAGAAGCCTGTTTAGAAGCCTTTAAAACGGGGGCTGTTGTCGCCGCCCAAGATATGGGGGCAGCAGGAATTACCTGTTCGACTTCGGAAATGGCTGCTAAAGGTGGCGTTGGGATTGAATTTGATTTAGATTTGGTTCCCGTGCGCGAAACGGGGATGGTTCCCTACGAGTATTTGCTCTCGGAATCTCAAGAAAGGATGTTATTTGTTGCTGAAAAGGGACGCGAACAGGAGTTAATTGAGATTTTCCATCGTTGGGGGTTGCAAGCCGTTGTTGCAGGACAGGTGATTGCCGACCCTATTGTGAGAATCTTTTTTAAAGGAGTTGTTGCCGCAGAAATTCCGGCTACGGCTTTAGCTGATAATACGCCAATCTACGAGCGCCAGGTCTTAGCTGAACCTCCAGAATATGCCCGGAAAGCTTGGGAATGGTCGCCGGAAGCGTTACCTCCTTGCAGCGAAATGGGGTTAGGATCGCAAAGCTGGAATCAGGTTTTATTGACGTTACTCGATACGCCTTCGATTGCGTCCAAGCGGTGGGTTTATCGCCAGTACGATCATCAAGTCCAGAATAATACGCGCGTTCTCCCAGGGGATGCAGATGCGGCGGTAGTGCGCTTGCGGCCGCAAATTCCTGAAGCGGGGAATGGACAGTCTTACAATACGGGGGTTGCTGCTACGGTTGATTGTAATTCTCGCTATGTGTACCTCAATCCCTATGAGGGAGCGAAGGCTGTTGTAGCAGAAGCGGCGAGAAATCTCAGTTGCGTGGGGGCCGAACCGTTGGCGGTGACGGATAATCTCAATTTTGGCAGTCCCGAAAAGCCGATTGGTTATTGGCAGCTAGCGGAAGCCTGTCGCGGGTTGGCGGAGGCTTGTCAGGTGTTTGAAACGCCAGTAACGGGGGGGAATGTCTCGCTGTATAACGAGACGCTGGATGCTCAAGGCAACCCGCAACCGATTTATCCGACGCCGGTTGTGGGGATGGTGGGGTTAGTGGAGGATTTGCAAAAGGTTTGTACCCAAGGCTGGCAGGCTGAGGGCGATCGCATTTACTTGTTAGGCTACTCTGTAAACCCCCAAAACTATCGCACGCCCCATCTCACGTTAGGCGCGTCTGAATATCTCGCGACTCTTCATCGAACGGTTGCCGGACAACCCCCATTTGTGGATTTCGACTTAGAACGGCGCGTGCAGGCGGCTTGTCGTTATGGAATTGCTCAAGGTTGGGTGCGCTCGGCCCATGATTGTGCGGAAGGTGGTTTAGCGGTAGCGTTGGCGGAATGCTGTATTAGCAGCCAGCGCGGGGCGGAAATTAACCTCGATTTACCCCAACCTCTTTCAGATTGTCGTTGGGATGAAATTCTGTTTGCGGAAGGGGGCGCTAGAATATTGGTTTCTGTTGAGCGCGATCGCGCTGCAACTTGGGAATCCTATTTACAGGAGCAATTGGGAAGCCATTGGCAATGCTTGGGCAGTGTTGGCTCTGCCGATACACCTTTGCATCTTTTCGCGAATCCCGAACTATCTTTAATTAATCTTAATGTCGCTCCCTTGAGCGATCGCTACTACAACGCCATCGAACGCCGCCTTGTGGTGTAGCAACCCTCCCTGTCACTTGGGGATAAACTTGTTACCCTAAGTTTATCCCGTGTTACTTTCTGTTACGTTACCCTAGTGAGTGGTAAACATTAAGAAAACTTTAAACTGAATAAAGATGTATCTGCGGATACATTTGTTTTCTCATTGCCCCTTTTACCAACAATGCTTTATCAGGAGCCAAGCTGTAGCATGAAGCCGAATTATCCCTATGACGATGCATCCCAGCCTGAAGGTCAATCTACTGAACCCGATATCGAGCGATCAGTCGATAAGCCTGAAGAAGCCTGCGGTGTTTTTGGCATCTATGCCCCTGAAGAAGATGTTGCCAAACTCACTTACTTTGGACTGTATGCTCTACAACATCGCGGTCAAGAATCGGCCGGAATTGCCACGTTTGAGGGAGAAAAGGTACATCTTTACAAAGAGATGGGGCTAGTCTCTCAAGTCTTTAGCGAAACGATTCTCGGCGAACTCAAAGGTTCTATCGGAGTCGGACATACGCGCTATTCCACCACGGGTTCTAGCCGCGTCGTCAATGCTCAACCCGCAGTCATCGAAACCCGGCTTGGCTCCCTAGCCTTAGCACATAATGGTAATTTAGTCAACACCGTAAATTTGCGCTCAAAACTCGAACAGCGCAACTGTAACTTTCTAACCACCACCGATTCAGAAATGATTGCATTGGCGATCGCATCGGAAGTCGATAGAGGTAAAGATTGGTTAGAAGCGGCAATTAGTGCCTTCCACTGGTGCCAAGGTGCCTTTAGCTTAGTCGTCGGCACCCCCGTAGGTGTTATGGGGGTTCGCGACCCCAACGGCATTCGTCCCCTCGTTCTCGGCACCTTGGGCAGCAACCCCCAGCGTTACGTCCTCGCCTCCGAAACCTGCGGCTTAGACATCATTGGCGCAGAATACGTCCGAGACGTGGAACCGGGCGAACTGGTTTGGATTACCGATGCAGGCGTCGCCTCCTTCCATTGGACGCAGAAACCCGAACGCAAGCTCTGCATCTTTGAAATGATTTACTTCGCCCGTCCCGATAGCATTATGGAAGGGGAAAGCCTCTACAGCTATCGGATGCGAATTGGACGCCAACTCGCCAAAGAATCGCCCGCCGATGTCGATTTAATTATTGGCGTTCCCGACTCTGGAATTCCAGCAGCCATTGGTTTCTCTCAAGAATCTGGCATTACCTACGCCGAAGGCTTAATCAAAAACCGCTACGTGGGTCGCACCTTTATTCAACCCACCCAAAAAATGCGGGAATCGGGGATTAAAATGAAGCTTAACCCCCTCAAAGATGTCCTGAATGGCAAACGGGTCATTGTCGTAGACGATTCCATTGTCCGGGGTACCACCAGCCGCAAACTGGTACAAGCCATCCGCGACGCCGGGGCGACAGAAGTGCATATGCGAGTGTCTTCTCCCCCCGTTACCCATCCTTGCTTCTATGGCATTGATACCGATAACCAAGACCAACTGATTGCAGCCACCAAGTCTGTAGAAGAAATTGCCCAACAAATCGGCGTCGATAGTCTCGCCTATTTAACCTGGGAAGGAATGCTGAAATCAACCGGAGAAGACCCCAATAGCTTCTGTTCGGCTTGCTTTACTGGAGATTATCCCGTTCCCGTTCCCGAACTGCTGAAACGGTCTAAACTCATGTTAGAGAAAGCGATCGCCCTCAGCTAATACTCGCGTAAGTTGGGTCAAGCCTTGCGCCACCCAACACCGCTCATTTTGGCGTAGCAGCGCGGCAAGCTTAAAATATTGGGTAAAGTCACACCTATAATTCTCATCAATTTTGATTTTGGGAATTTTAGGAAGCCAACATTTTAGCCTGGACGCGCCAGTCGGTTGGGTCAAGCGCAGCGCGACCCAACACAACCCTAATCCTCAATCTCAAGTTGCGTTGAACCCAGATACTTGGTTAAGTAGGGCGAAAACACCTCATAAATCAGCGTTAAAGGTCGTCCATGATGCCAAAACAGATAATGACGACCCCAAAACGGCCCCTGCTGGTCAAACGCCTCCTCTAACGCTGCTGAATGTCCGTAATAAAGACCTTGAACATCGCGATACAACTCCGTCCGCAACCGCGCCAAACTTGCCCAAATCGGGATATTGCGGTTTTGTAAATATTCATCCACATGGCTAGCTTCCCACCAAGATGTTGCATAAGCTAGCCGCTGACCTGAAGCCGTTCTCAGCCAAACCTGACGCCGCAGCCTCGGCCCTGGTACCATCTGAATTTGTCGCGGGGCCCCATCCAAATCTGTCCCAATATGGGACATATCAATCACATCTACCTCAGTAGGTTCCCCCGTCAGCAGTTGCAGGTGACGAGTTGGCGAACCATCCCCCAACAGCAAAATTTGCCAAGCCGGGGCCAGTTGGCGATGGGGTAAGCCCTGCTGGACTACCGATTCTCCCCCCTGCCAAATCGTTTGCAGCGCGTGCCACGATTTCGGTAAAGTGACGCTAGTGGTCGATTCAACGCTTGCAGTCAACTTTCTTTACAGAACTTAAACTTCGTTTATTATCATAACGCCTTCCTAAGTGCTGAGTGGAAAGTGCTGAGTGCTGAGTGGAGATGGGGAGATGGGGAGATGGGGAGATGGGGGGATGGGGGGATGGGGAGATGAAAGAGTGGAGTAGGGTTCTGGGTTCTGATTGGGTATCGTCGTGGATGTTAGGAACTTACTATCCTGATTGCGGATAAAAGGCAAAAACCCTAAGTCAACTTATCTCTGACTCAGGGTTTCTACTTTTTTGAACCTTCTCTTCACTCAGCACTCAGCACTGAAAAGATGCGGATGGCGAGACTCGAACTCGCAAGGCAAAGCCACACGCCCCTCAAACGTGCGCGTATACCAATTCCGCCACATCCGCGTATCCGCTATTGAATTAGCGCTTTACTATCATAACAGGTTATTTCAAAATTGCCTACTCCTCAGTTAAGGGCGATCGCCAAAAAGCGAAAAACATCTTCCAGAGGGGAGCGAAACCTTCTATTCTACTGAATACTGACCCAAAAGACCGAAGATGCGTTTTTCAAAGATTCTCATTGCCAATCGCGGAGAAATCGCCCTGCGAATCCTCCGCACCTGTGAAGAAATGGGGATATCCACCGTTGCCGTTCACTCTACGATCGATCGGCACGCGCTGCACGTTCAACTGGCTGACGAAGCCGTTTGTATTGGAGAAGCGCCGAGTGGAAAAAGTTACCTCAACATCCCCAACATCATTGCTGCGGCGTTAACGCGAAATGCCACCGCCATCCATCCCGGCTATGGCTTTCTAGCGGAAAATGCCAAATTTGCGGAAATCTGTGCCGACCACCAAATTGCCTTTATTGGCCCTTCGCCTGCGGCGATTCGGGCAATGGGGGATAAATCCACCGCCAAAGAAACCATGAAACAGGCTGGAGTTCCCACCATTCCGGGAAGCGATGGCTTGTTAACCGACGAAAAAGAAGCCAGAACCGTTGCCCGGAAAATTGGCTACCCCGTCATTATCAAAGCCACAGCAGGCGGGGGCGGACGGGGGATGCGCCTAGTCCGCGAAGATAGCGAACTCTCAAAGCTCTTTCAAGCCGCCCAAGGGGAAGCCGAAGCCGCCTTTGGTAATGCGGGGGTTTACATGGAGAAATTCATTGAACGCCCGCGCCACATTGAATTCCAAATCCTGGCGGATAGCTATGGGAATGCCATTCACTTAGGGGAACGGGATTGTTCAATTCAGCGCCGCCACCAAAAGTTACTCGAAGAAGCTCCCAGTCCCGCTTTATCGCCCCAACTGCGCCAATTAATGGGAGATGCGGCAGTGAAGGCGGCACAATCGATTCAATATACAGGTGCAGGTACCGTTGAGTTTCTGTTAGACCGCCACGGCAATTTCTATTTCATGGAGATGAATACGCGGATTCAAGTCGAGCATCCCGTAACGGAGATGATTACAGGACTGGATTTAATCGCCGAACAAATCCGGATTGCTCAAGGCGAAAAACTGGCACTCACCCAAGCGGAGGTTAAACTGCGCGGTCATGCGATTGAATGTCGTATTAATGCTGAAGACCCCGACCATAACTTTCGTCCCCATCCCGGTCGGATTAGCGGCTATCTGACGCCGGGAGGCCCTGGGGTGCGGATGGATTCCCACGTTTATACCGATTATGAGATTCCGGCTTATTACGATTCGTTGATTGGTAAGCTGATTGTTTGGGGAAGCGATCGCGATGCCGCAATTAAGCGGATGCGCCGCGCCCTACGCGAATGTGCCATTACAGGCGTTCCCACCACGATTGGGTTTCATCAAAAGATTCTGGAAACGCCCGCCTTTCTCAAAGGAGAGGTGTATACCAACTTCGTCGAACAGTTTTTTCGTTAGTGCATGAGGGTCAGCAAACCTTGTTGACCTAACAGGAGTTCTCTCGCCAAGCTGAAAATGCCCACCCAAATAATCGGGGTGATATCTACACCACCGAGGGGTGGCACCAGTTGGCGCAGGGGGATTAAAAACGGTTCGGTCGGCCAGGCAATTAAATTAAACGGCAAGCGATTGAGGTCTACTTGCGGATACCAGGTCAAGATAATCCGAAAAATGAACAAAAAGGTCATCAGACCGATAAACAGACCTAACAGGGAGCTAGAGACACTTAGCGCACTCATCATGGGTCGCCAAATTTAAGTTTTGTAACTCAGGTGCTTTCTAATTTTAACGTTATCGGGCGGTCGATCTTGCGCGTTTGGGGTAGAAGTTCTATACAATTAGGGCTTCAATGCACTTCTCAAGCGTGTAACACATCGTTAAAATTAATGAGAATGCAATTTCAATTGTTTACAGAGAGGATTTATGACTCCTTCGCTAGCAAACTTCCTTTGGAGCTTAGTCTGGGGCGCTGTCATCGTAGTTATCCCCATCACCCTTTCGCTGATCTTTATTAGTCAAAAAGATAAAATTCAACGCTCTTAAGCCGTTTGCAATTTTATTGAAGAACCTCAGCTAGCGGAATGGGGGCAGTTGCGATCGCGCTCTTGTGCCTGCGAACCGATAGACTGAGGTTTTATTATAGGAACTATACTCTAGCTACCCCAATCCGTTGAATCCTAAAAACACGATCGCGATCGTCAAGCTTAACGCTTAGGATGAATTCGCCCAGCCAGAGTAGAGGATTTATGGATAAATCGCTAACATGAGACAGGCTTAGGAGAGAAGCAATGGTAAATGTCGGACTGAACCCAGGCGCAATGCTGGGCATTGTCCTGTTTGTTGCCGGGGCGGGGCTATACTTCCTTCGATCGGTACGTCCAGAGCTAGCTAGAGATCACGATATCTTCTTTATGGCCGTGGCTGTTCTCAGCGGCGGTATTCTGTTTTTCCAAGGATGGAGACTCGACCCGATTTTGACCTTTGGGCAATTTTTGCTCACCGGGTCTGCGATCTTCTTTGCCGTGGAAAGCATCCGCTTGCGGGGATTAGCAACAGCTCAAGCCAAGCGCAGTACGCCCATTGTCGATGATGACCGACCTGTGAGTCCGGTATACGACTACTACTCTTATAAAGCAGAACTCGACGAACTCGAACCGCTTGAAGAAGAACAACCCATCCCCCGACGCATTCGGGGAACGCGAGTAGCGCGTCCGGGTCGGACTGATGATTATGAAGACGAGGCACCCGCACGTCCTGCACGCCGCAGTTCTAGCGCTAACGGCGGACGACCGCCGAGTGGAGGAGCGACCCCCCGCAGACGCCGCCCGCGTCCGGATGAGCGTCCTACCCGTCGCCCGGAAGACTGGGATAATTCCCCAAGCTACGGCGACGATTATCCTTATACGGATGCAACCGGGTCGAGTGCGCCAGAAACCCCAACTCGCCCGCCCAGTTCTAGACCGAGAAGACCTCGCCCTAGACCGGATACCCCTCCCCCGCGAGCAGAACGCGATAGCAAACCAACAGATTATGTAGATTATCAACCCATCGAGTCTTCAGATGATGATGAGGCAGATAATTCTAATAATTTTGACTACTAACTCGAAGTTCTCTGTGTACCCCCCCTAAACGTTTGGCAGGACGTGGCGCGTCAACCCGCACTCGCGTCCTTTCTTTATCGTTTCGATTCAGAGCTTGCCCAAGAATGCGTCGTTTTTCTTTGTACTGTGCCCTGATTGGGGCTGTTGCTAGCCTTCTAGCAGGATGCGATCGCTCGACCCTACCTGTGGGGCCAGCGCCGCTGAATAGCCGCTATAAGGACGAACAACCGGCAATTAGCGGCAATGGTAGGTTTTTGGCGTTTGTGTCTAATCGGGATGGCAAGCGGCAAATTTTGCTTTACGATTTGCAGTTGCGGCAGTTTGTGGATCTGCCGCGCCTCAATCGTCGCGATACGATTGCTGAAAATCCCAGCATTAGTTATACGGCCCGTTATCTGGTGTATGTGGCAAGCGATCGCGGTCGGCCCGAAGTTGAGCTTTACGACCGAATTACGGGGCGCGTGGAGGTGTTAACAACGGGTTATCGGGGATGGGTGCGCTCTCCAAGTATCAGCCCGGATGGTCGCTTGGTGGCGTTTGAAACGGATCGGCGCGGTCAATGGGATGTGGAAATTCTTGACCGAGGGCCTAATATTGAGCTAGACCGACCTGATGGGTTTCCTCTAGGGCAGTAAGTGAAGCGCGTTATTGTTTTATCGACATTGGCAATGACCAGTTTGTTAAGCGGTTGTGTTGGCTATCCCCGCTTGCTAGCTGAACCGTTCGATCCGGGCGGACGGAGCTTAAATAGTATTTCAGAAGATTCGAGTCCGCGAGTGGCGGGGCGGTTTGTGGTGTTGACTTCCGATCGCCGCTTTAGCCAGGATGTGTATCTATACGATTTGCAGGAACGGCGCTTAGTCGATCTACCGGGACTGAATTCTCTCGATGCGATCGCCTCTAGCCCAGATGTCTCGGAAGATGGGCGTTATATTGTGTTTGCGGCCAGTCGCCAAGGTCGTTCTGATATTTATATTTATGACCGTTCCATTCGCCAACTGCGAAATCTCACGAACGATTTGCAAATGACGGTACGCAACCCCACCCTAAGCGCGGATGGCAGTACGATCGCCTTTGAGGCGGATGCGAACGGGCAATGGGATATTTTTGTGTACGATCGCTCCGGGCGGCCCATTGTGGGCCCCGGAGCAATGCCTTAAGGGAAAAACAACTATCGCAACCCTAACCAGGTAAAGAAATCCTGACGGGTAAAGATTTCGAGAACAATCAGGGCGATAAAGCCAATCATGGCAAAGCGACCGTTAATCAATTCAGCATAGCTCGTCCATCCAAAGGAGGGTTCGGGCATCTCTTCGCTTTGAACAGTTTCGCTTAAAGGAGCAGTTGGTTTTTCTGAAGTCATGGTGTTTCTGATGGGGATGCAGACTGATGGTTTAAATTTTGCACCGATTCGATCAGCGATCGCACTTCGGTTGTGCCTTCGGAAGGTTCAAAGGTAAAGGGAAACTTCCCGCGCGCTAGCATTCGCAAACCTAGTGGCCCTAGGCTGACTAAACCCCGCAAATCGCGAAATGAGTTCCCCACTACTTGCACGCCAAACTTGCGTTCGTCTACCCATCCCCCTTGCTTCACTAAATCGATTAAGACTTTGCGATGGCGGATCGAACGGCTGGCTTGGCTGTCTTTGCGCTGAAGAATTTCTGCTTTAATTTTGCCAATTTGATCGAGGGGGGCAACCTCCATCGGACACACAGAATTGCAGTAATAACAGCGCGTGCAACCCCAAACGCCTTGGGTTCCCTCATTGTAATTTTCTAGGCGATCTTCAGCGCGATCGTCGCGAGCATCTGCCACCATTCGATAGGCTTTCGCTAAGGCATGGGGCCCCACAAAATCGGGGTTGACTTCGCGGGCATTACATTCGGAATAGCACGCCCCACATAAGATACAGTTTCCCGATTGGTCGAGTTGCGATCGCTCTTCGGGGGTTTGTAAAAATTCGCGTTCTGGGAGCGATCGCGCCGCCGTACTCACATAAGGTTCAACCGCCTGGAGATTATCCCAGAAACTTTGCATCTCCACAACTAAATCTCGAATAACTGGCATATTCCCCATCGGCGCAATTGTAATTGTGGGTAGCGTCTCAGAAGCAGTCGGAGCATTAAACATTTGGGAAGCTCGCTCTAATTCGCTCTTGACATTTTCTTTACAAGCGAGTGCAGAACGACCATTAATTCTCATTGCACAACTACCACAGATCGTATTGCGGCAATTCTTGCGAAACGCTAAACTTCCATCTTGTTCCCACTTAATCCGATTCAGGCAATTGAGGATAGTCTCGCCCGGTTCTACCTCTAGCTGATACTCTTGGAGGCGCGGCGTGCTTCCTGGCTCTTGGCGGATTATTCTAAATAGAACTTGCACGATCTCAAACCTTGGTTTTAAAATTTGAACCCTTACCTCAAAAATTTACAGACCTCTTGGGTTCGCTAATCACACTTTTGAGATTAACTGACTCTTGAGGTCAAACTCTCGCAGGAGGGGGCTAATTCTATATTAATCTTCCCTGAGATAGATAGCAGCACTCCATCTTGACAACACACTTCTTGGTTTTCGCTGATGACGCTTTAAGAAAAAATGAAGGCACTCATCGACCCCGGTTCTCGATCCAGAACGGGTAATGTTAATCTGTGTTCGGCCTTTTAATCCTTCTTAAGCAAAATTAAGCGTAAAAATTTTTGTGAAAACAGATAGAATTAGGGATATATTTTGATCGGGCCATTCATTGGCGACAAAATTGACTGTTAACCGACCAAGGACAAGGATCTACGGTATAAGTGATGACTGAAATTGCCACGACCCCGTTAACGGGGAAAGCTCTACTTCAAAAAGTAAAAGAACTTTCGCACTTGCCCAGAAGAGAAACTGCAAAGCGCTGCGGATACTACACGACCACAAAAAACGACCAGATGCGCGTCAATTTAACTGATTTTTATGATGCAGTTTTAGCGGCAAAAGGCGTTCCCTTAAATCCAGAAGGGACAAAAGATGGTCGGGGACGCGAACCGACATACCGCGTCAGCGTCCACAAAAATGGTCAAATTGTTATCGGCGCAACCTACACTCAAGCAATGGGTTTACAGCCCGGAGATGAGTTTGAAATTAAGCTTGGCTACAAGCACATTCATCTGATTCAGGTGGATAGCGATAAGAGCAGCGATGGGGAAGCCGATTCTTCCGACGAGTAAGAACGTCGCGCATTTCCCAAAAATCCCGCCTCTGAAAACAGCGCGTGGGATCGCTCTCCAACATCAATGCTAGGAAGCGCAGATTGCTTCAGAGGTTTCGATCCATTGTGTATTGAGTTCGCCAATTTAGCATTTTTGGGAGTAGCAGAGACTCCAAAGCTATGGCTGAGTAATGCGAATGCGATCGCTAAAATTACTGCCTTTTTCTCGATCTGGTTAGCAATTTGGCTCCCAATGGCAATACCAATTGCTAGCGCCTTGAAATGGCATCCTCCTAAACCCCTGTTAGCCGAGCAAAAGCTCTATTTACTGCTTCCGCTCTACCCGATCGCTCCCCTATTATTATGGGGGGCGGCTCAGGTAGAAGGAAGCTCTTTGACCGACTACGGTTTATCTATAGATTGGCAATTTTTGCAATCCCTGGGGATAGGATTAGGGTTGGGGGTGGGGAGTCTCGCTGTTTTATTTGGATTGCAATTTCTCTGCGGTTGGTTCGCTTGGCAGCCAAATTCTCAGCCCCCTTTGCAATCAATTTTACTCCCAACTCTTGGATTAGGATTGTGGATAAGCGGGACAGAAGAAGCAATTTTTCGCGGATTTCTTCTGACTCAACTACAATCTGAGTATTCACCCGCAATCTCAGCAATCGTTTCCGGGTTAATTTTTGCACTCCTCCACTTAATTTGGACGCCGAAAGAAACCTTTCCTCAACTTCCCGGTTTGTGGTTAATGGGAATTGTTTTAGCGATCGCGCGTTGGGTAGATGGCGATTTAATTAGCCTCGCTTGGGGACTTCATGCGGGATGGGTGTGGGCGATCGCCACTTTAGACACTGCCAAAGTCTTAGACTAGTATGCAA
>JAAHGE010000010.1 GCA_010672635.1 Desertifilum sp. SIO1I2
ATAAGAGAATGCTGTCGAGACTGGCATGAATATCTGCGGGTTTGGGATAAATTTCGTCAATATGGCAAAAATTTTGCAAGCCAATCGCCAGTTTTTTCAAGCCAGTCTCGACAGCATTCTCTTATTATTGAAAAGTCGTCTCAGTAGCGATATCCAAATTATTAGAAATTACGGTAAATTGCCGCCCGTGCCTTGTTTCATCAGCCAATTGAATCAAGTATTCATGAACATCCTCACCAATGCCGTTAATGCTTTACTCGATCAAGCCGTGACTTTAAAGTTTGCAGTGGAGTTTCAGGGCAAAGATCCGCGTGACTTTCACTATCAACCGTCTATCCGGATCGTGACGGAGGTTTGTTCTTTGGAGCCGAGTACGCCTGGTAAGCCGGATTCTCGGTGGGTGCGAATTGCGATCGCTGATAACGGTTCGGGGTTATCGGAACGCGCCCAACAGCAGATTCTGGACTCGTTCTCTGTGGAACGACGGGCAGAAAAAGAGACGAGTCTGGCATTGAGTTATTGGATTATTACCTCCCGGCATGGAGGGAAGTTTAATCTGCGATCGCGCAATACCTGCAACGTTAGCGACAAGCTGGAAACCGGCACAGAATTTGAAATCTTTTTGCCGTTGATCGGCTAGCGCCATCCCCGGCTCTATATATCAGTGCTAGAAACCGGGTTTCTGGTCAATCGATTAAGCTGAAACTCTTGATTTTTGTTGAAAAACCTAGGTTCTTAGGTCTACTCAGATCGGAATGTTGCCAGATCTGAGTATAGGCAAAAAAAAACGGCCCGCTAGTGAGCCGTCCCATCAGGGTGCATCTAATTAACCTTATATTACCACAATGAGGGGTCAGACCCCTCACCCCTCTAAAACTTTTTCTTTTCTTTACTTAAAATCCGGGTTTTGAGGCATCCTCAAACGCTAAAAATCTTTTGGTGCAAGGCTTTCAGCCAATATCAAGAGATTGTAAGATTGCGGCTCCCTCTGGCAAAGAAGGCAATTCGGCGCTAGGCTTTGGGTTGCTCTGGTTGGGTGAGGAGGTGTGAATGAAAAAACGAGGGATAAGCTTGAGCATCCTGCTTGCGAATATGAGTGCCTTGTCGCTGCAATTGCCTACCCATTCGATTCATCTAGAAGCTAGGGCGTTAGAAAAGGGGGAGTTGGCGATCGCTACTATTTCAGAAGCCCCGATCTCGCCAGAGTTCCCCCTCAGCGCGATCGCTCCTGCCGAAATTCCCCAAACAGCCGATGGCGATCGCTTTCGACAACTGATAAGCGTGGCTCGCGAGCAGCAATTCGCCACTCGTCCGATGAGCGACATCGTACAAGCGATCGCCGAACAACTCCTCGGTTCTGCCTATCAAGCAGGCTTGCTAGACGAATCTGCTGAAGAAACCTTAGTTGCTTCCCTGACTCAGTTTGACTGCGTTTTATTTGTCGAGGCAGTATTAGCGATCGCGCGGGGAATTGCCCTGCAAGATTACACCTACTCAACCTTTACCCACAACCTGCAAGCCCAACGCTACTGGAACGGTCATTTAAATGGATATTGCAGCCGCCTCCATTATTTCTCAGAATGGATTGGCGATAATCATCGGCGGCAACTCGTACAAGACATCGGCACCCAACTAGGGGGAATTCCTTTAGAGAAAACCCTCAACTTTATGAGCCAGCACCGCAGCAGCTATCCGCAACTAGTCGATAACTTGGCAAACTATCGCTGCATTCAGGAAATGGAAGCCAGCATCGCCAACCTGAAAATCAACTATATTCCCCAAGATCAAATTCGCCAGCGCTACCCACAACTTCAACCGGGCGATATTATTGCCGTCGCGACCGATATTCCCGGCTTAGATGTCACCCATACCGGATTGGTCTATCGCCATCCTAACGGCAACATCGGATTGATCCACGCTTCCCCCGTCGGTGAAGTCACCATTGCTGAAGATTTACAAAACTACATTGCTAACGTCGAGAGCGCGATCGGAATTTTAGTTGCTCGTCCCCTCGATCCGCGCCAAAACGTCAGATAACCCAACCCGATCGGAATTTGACCCACATCTATCGAACGTGGGGCATCTTCTCTATGTCATAATCTTTAACAGATATTTTAAGATTTCATCCCTAATTCCTCATCCCTCTCAGAGCCATGAGTCCTGAAACGACAGAAGTCAATGCTTTGGATCGGTACGAGTGCCGATCCTGTGGCTATGTCTACGAACCCACCAAAGGCGATAGCAAAGCAAGTATTCCCCCTGGAACTGCATTTGCTGATTTAAAAGACACCTGGCGTTGTCCGGTGTGTGGTGCCAGAAAGCGTCAGTTTGACAATATTGGCGCAACAGGTAAAGCTTCTGGATTTGAGGAAAATCTGGGTTACGGGCTTGGGGTCAACACCTTAACCCCCGGTCAGAAAAATATTCTCATTTTTGGAGCTTTGCTGGTCGGATTCCTGTTTTTTATGAGTCTTTACGCCTTACAGTAACTTTTTGGTGGAAAGAGCGCTTGAGATGTTGAAGGTGATGCAGCCCATTGTGAAAATATTTCAACGATTTGTAACATTATTAGCCATCGTCGTTTTGTGTACGAGTTGCGGTGGTTACTTGCCCGATCTGAGTTATAACCCTTGGAAGGTTGTCCAACTGCCAACCGAAAAAATCCTATTGGATATTGGATTCACGGGCGATCCAGCGCATGGTTGGTTAGTCGGAAGTGAAGGCACCCTCCTAGAAACAAATGATGGGGGTGAAACCTGGCAACTCCGCGAGGTAGACTTAGACGGAGAAAAAGTCCGCTTTACCTCGGTGAGTTTTTCCGGACAAGAAGGTTGGATCGTCGGCGAACCCTCCATTCTGTTGCATACCACAGATGGGGGAGAGTCTTGGTCGAGAATTCCTTTAAGTCCGAAGCTACCCGGTAAACCCAATCAAGTGTTTGCACTCAGTCCGCAGTCAGCCGAAATGACGACGGATGTGGGGGCAATTTATCAGACCCAAGATGGCGGAAGCACCTGGAAAGCAATGGTGCAAGAAGCCGTTGGGGTGTTTCGCAATATTTCGCGATCGCCCGAAGGTCAATATGTCACGGTGTCAGCCAAAGGAAACTTTTATTCCACTTGGGAACCCGGACAACAAGCGTGGACGCCACATAACCGCAACAGTTCTCGGCGCGTGCAGAACATGGGATTTTTAGCAGACGGTCGCCTGTGGATGTTAGCCAGAGGCGGTCAAATTCAGTTTACCAATTCATCAAGTACGGAAGACTGGGCCGATCCGCTTTATCCCGAAAAAGCCACCAGTTGGGGACTGTTAGACCTGGCTTACCGAACGCCTGAAGAAATTTGGGTGACAGGGGGCAGCGGTAACTTACTGTGTAGTTTAGATGGCGGCAAGACTTGGCAAAAAGATCGCGAAGTCGAAAATGTGGCCTCTAACTTCTATAGAGTTATTTTCCTTTCCCCGGAAAAGGGCTTTATTATTGGTCAGAATGGCGTTTTACTAAAATATCAGGAACCCGCTCAAGCGGCCTGAGTTTTCGTATCATAGATCGAGAAGATTGCAGCGCAGTTTATTAGGAGGAAGAACACATGTCAGGCTCCACTGGAGAAAGACCTTTTGGCGATATTATTACCAGTATCCGCTACTGGATTATCCATAGCATCACCATCCCCATGCTGTTTATTGCGGGTTGGCTGTTCGTGCAGACGGGGTTAGCTTACGACGTATTCGGCACCCCTCGTCCCAATGAATATTTCACCCAAGAACGTCAAGAACTGCCGATCGTAACCAATCGTTACGAAGGCCGCAATCAAATTCAGGACTTTATTAAAGAGTAGTTGAGATCGGAACTGTAAAAAATGACGAGCAATACGCCTAATCAACCCGTTTCTTATCCCATTTTTACGGTAAGATGGCTGGCCGTTCACACGCTAGCTGTGCCCACCGTTTTCTTCCTCGGCGCGATCGCCGCAATGCAATTTATTCAGCGATAGGTGAAATACACAAATGGATCGCAATCAGAATCCCAACAAGCAGCCTGTTGAATTAAACCGGACATCCTTGTATCTGGGGCTGCTTTTGGTTTTTGTCCTCGGTATCTTGTTTTCCAGTTACTTCTTTAACTAACTGGCTGTTTTTGTCAACAATCGTGCTGTTAGGAGGTTATTGCTGTGTTGAGTAGTGGAAGAATCCCCTTGTGGATCGTTGCAACGGTTGCTGGAACAGGCGTCTTAGTGGTCGTCGGCCTGTTTTTCTACGGGGCTTATGCAGGGCTTGGTTCTGCAATGTAGACCTAGCTGGTAAATCAGCAAAATTCAGCAGTTTTTAATCAAAAGGGTGAGGGAGTTTTAGACGCTTCCTCACTCTTTTGGTTTAGCAGACCTATTCGCGTTGATAATCGCCCGATTTTCCGCCCGTCTTGCTAAGGAGGCGAATTGATTCAATGGTCATGGACTTCTCTAAAGCCTTCGCCATGTCGTACAACGTCAGGGCGGCGACAGAGACGGCCGTTAACGCCTCCATTTCTACTCCCGTCTCGGCTTTGGTTTTCACCTCAGCACGAATCTGATAGCCCGGTAGCTGCGGATCGGGGGTGAGGCGCACTTCCACCTTCTGTAAGGGCAACGGATGGCATAGGGGGATCAGTTGAGAGGTCTGTTTGGCTGCCATAATGCCCGCCAGCCTAGCCGTCCCTAAAACATCGCCCTTGGGAGCATTTCCCGCTTGAATCGTCTCTAGAGTGCTTGAGGACATCCGGATTTGAGCCGCTGCGATCGCCTGACGGACAGTCGGTGGCTTGGTCGAAACATCTACCATCCGCGCTTGGCCTTGGGAATCTAAATGCGTTAATTTTTGCTCAGAAAAGTCTTGCGTCATTCGATGAGGCTGTGCTAATATTAATTCTTGTGCGAAAGAGATAACAAACGCAGTTTTCTCAAGGCACGTCAAGGGCTTGTAGCTCAGTGGACTAGAGCACGTGGCTACGGACCACGGTGTCGGGGGTTCGAATCCCTCCTAGCCCGTTAACTTCAATTAACATCAAGGGGAAAGTTCATTCTATCCCCTTTTTGCTTTAAATCGGCCTCCATAAAAAAATCAGGGCGCTAGACCCTGAATTACACGGAGTTGAAAACTTAAAAAGAATGATTAAATCGCCTGACGAGAAACAAACTTTTCAAAATTAGCCTGAGTTTGCTGAAGTAGCATTTCCCGATTATCGGCTGCTGTTTTGAGTGTAGGAACCAGATTACGCGCTTGTAGGGCCATGTGTAGCTGAAGATGAGCAACGTAATCGCTGATACTTTCGCTTTCTCCGAGATGGTCGTGGATTTGCTTAAACTGCGGATTCAAGGTGTTCTCCTTCCCTAACTCTGCATCATTGCCAACACCCCTAGAAGTTACCACGGGTGTTTTTCACATTGACTCGCTTCGCAAAAAAGCTTAATGCTTCACAAGTCTTGTGTTTAGATATATAAAGTTTTACATACTTAGTGCTAGATTTTTTATATTTCGTTAAATCCTAAAATTCACCCTGCCAGCAAGCAATCTGAGAACCAAACGTGAAGAGTGAATCCAGAAGCATCCATATTCTCTGCAATGGGACTTTACAAGCCGCAGCCTATGTAGAGAGCGATCCCTCACCTCAGCAAGACCGTCCCACCGTCCTGATGTTACACGGATTTATGGGAACCAAGCATAACTGGAGATTCCTGATGGAACTCCTATCGCCACAGTTCCACTGTATTAGCTTAGACCTATTAGGATTTGGCGATTCGGGCAAACCCGATATGCGTTATGACATTGCCACAGAAGTTGACTTTGTGCAACAAGTGGTGAAAGCACTCAATCTTCAGCAGTTTTACATTTTCGGTCACTCTTTTGGCGGGTGGGTAGCCAGTGCTTATGCGTTAAAGTACCCGCAAGCGGTTCTCGGCTTAGTGTTGGCTGCACCTGCGGGCATTCGGGACGAAACCATGTGCGTGCGCTATCGCCATCTGCGCTATCTATTATGGCCAACTCCGCTGGTTGATGTTGCCCTAAACATGAGCAAACCCCTTGCCACAGCCACCGGAAAACAGATCCAGCTTGCCGCAGCCATTAGCTATCGCCAATTGCTCAACTCTGTCCCGGCGGTGCGCTCCTTTATTGTCGATCGCCTGCGACCGGAAGATTTAATTGATACTGTAGAACAGGAAATCCACCGCTTGCAGATCCCGACATTAGTGATGATTGGCTCGCGCGATGAAATCTTCCCCCTATGGCACGCCCAAACCTACGCCGAACGCATTCCCAACGCCAGCTTACACATTCTCCCCAACGCCAGTCACGCCTTGCTCAAGAATCACTATCAGGACATGCTAGAACCCATCTTGAACTTTATGGAACTCGCTCAATCTGAAGATGAATCCTCCCCTGCACTATGCCAGCCTTGAGTGCGACTCCGAAACCGCCCGTTTAGGAGAAATTCTCGGTCAATGTTTTAATATCTCCAGTCCAGAATACTGGGACTATTACGCCAACAACATTGGCTTAGAAAACTTTCGGATCGTTCGCCAAGGACAAACCCTCCAGGGAGGGCTGGCGCTGATTAAAATGGGTCAATGGTTTGGCGGTCAAAGGGTACCCATGACTGGCATTGCAGCCGTCGGTATTGCGCCAGAATATCGGGGAACAGGAGCCGCCAAAACCCTGATGAGCGAAGTCTTACGAGAACTCCAAGCACAAAATACCCCTGTTTCAGTCTTGTATGCAGCAACTCAGCGCCCTTACCGCAACGCGGGATACGAACAGGCGGGGACTTATTGCTTGCGAGAGATTGCCACCGATTCAACGATCCTAAGACAGAGCGATCGCGCTTTGCCCGTTGAGCGCCTCCCTTTGGAAATTGAGTCCTTTTCCGCCTTGTATACCCAATGGGCAAAACAAAACCCCGGAAACCTAGCGCGCCCTCCCCTGCTGTGGAAGTTACTCCTAGAACCTCTAGGGGAGAAGGTTTTTGCTTATCAGCTAGGCAATGAAGGATACGTAATTTTTCGTGCCGCCCTCGATGCCCTCGGCGGTGATCGTGGGCGGCGCGATCTATGCGCTGTCGGCGCGGCTGCGCGAGGCGATTGCGCGCGACAGCGAAGCACTGCTGCGGATNATCTCTCCCCTCGCTAGTTTTGCATAGCGGCGTCTGAAGTTTTGCATCAAATCCCTGCCAGAGATGGAGCAAACCTCGAAAATTGAGAAAGCGACGATCCGATCGGACTCTGTGTTGCTTCAGCGTTATAAAGATTTGTCCCTCTTAGGTTTGCCCCCTTCAAGTTTGCCCCGCTGAGATTGGCATAGCGCAAATCTGCCCCAAAGAAATTGGCCCCCTCTAGATTGGCACCCGCCAGGTTAGCGTAGCGCAGGTTCGCTCCGGCGAGGTTACTTCTAGAGAGATCGCAACGACTGCATTGGCGGGTTTGCAAGAGTTGTTCCACATGGGCGGGGTTTTGAGCTTTAGCTGGGGAAAAGGTACTCGCGAGGAGTACAGTAGCAATTCCTACGGAAGTCGCGGTAATGATGAATCTCACAATGAATTCGCCTCCTCGGTGGGCGGACCTGCGGTGACAACCACCAAATGTCCCGGATGCAGGAGTTCTTTGGCAGCTTGGTTAACTGCTTCTAGAGTAACGTTACTAATTTTGTGGGGAAAGATGCGAAGTTCTGAAGGCGGCAGACCATAGACATGATTGAATAGCACTTGGGCGGCTAGGTAGTCGGGATCTTTAAGAGAAACCGGGTAGCGGCTGGCGATCGCATTTTGGGCCACTTGCACTTCTTGAGGGGTAACGCCTTGACGTTGCAGTTGATCGAGTAAGGTTAAGGTCGTTGCGATCGCGCTTTGGGTGTCTTGGGGAGCCGTTTGCATTTCAATCACAAATGGTCCTGGATTTAACCCTGTTTGGAAATAACTGTAAATCCCGTATGTTAACCCCAAGCGATCGCGCACCTGGGTTCCCAACCGACTCGATAACGTATCGCCGCCCAAAATCTGATTGAGAACCAATGCCGCATAATAGCGCGGGTCTTGGCGTCCAATTCCTTTATACCCCATGTAAATAATTGATTGTTTGCGACCGGGTAAAACCGAGTTCAGGGCAATGGACGACTCTGGTAAATTTACTGGGGGAAACTGTAACTGGCGCGGAGAACCCTCACCAGACCATTGCCCGAAATACCGAACCATCAAGCGCTGCACTTCCCGTGGGGTAGTATCTCCCACGATCGCGATCGCCATCGTATCGGGACGATAGTGAGTGCGATGAAAGCTTACCAAATCTTGAGGCTCGACAGATTGCAGGGTATCCCGCGTCGGAAAGGGATGAAAGGGATGATTAACCGGATAAATTGCCTGTTGCAAGGTGCGTTGAGCTAAGTGCGTTGGGCTTTCTAAGTCGCGTTCCAACGCTTGGAGGGCGCGTTGGCGACTGCGTTCAAACTGCTCGTCCGGAAAGCTAGGATGTTGCAAGACATCGGCTAAGGTTTGGATCAGGGGTTCTAGATCCGAGGATAAGGCTTGAGCTTCGACCAGAACGCCTTCTCGGTTCGTCTGAAATTGCAAGCGGGCCCCGCGATCTTCTAATCTGTTGGCTAGGGTTAAAGCACTCTGGCGATGCGTCCCATTCATTAGGTTTTCCGCTGTCAGTCGCGCCAGTCCGGCTTTGCGTTCGGGATCGAATTGACTCCCCGCTTGCAGATAGCCACTGAGCGTAATGGTGGGCGTGCTGGAATCTTGAATGAGGAGAACCTGTAAGCCATTGGCGAGGGTAAAGGTTTGCGGGAGGGTGGGTTGTGGTTCCAGCGCTGGCGGGGTGAAGGGCGGTAAATACTGTTGCACTTCGCTCCATTCTGTCCCAGTGGCGAGGTTAAAGTTTTCGGGTGCAGCGTAGGCTGATGCACTCTCGGTGACAGGGTTAGGTAAGCCTGTGGGTTGCAAAAAGCCAACGGTTCTCGCAGAAGGTTGCAAGTAGGTTTGGGCAACCCGTTGAATATCGGCAGCGCTGACTTGATTGACGGCGGCGAGGTAGCGATCGCTCCAAGTATAATCTCCGGCAGTGGTTTGATCGTCGCCGAGTTGCATGGCGAGTCGGGTAATATCGCGGTTGCGTAACAGGTTTTGCGCTTGCAGTTGGGCTTTGGCTCTCGCCAATTCCTGGGGGGTGACGCCTTGGGTTTGCAGTTTGGCGATCGCCCGATCGATCGCTTCTAGACCTTCGCGTGCCGATCGATCCGCTGTCAAGATCGCCTGAAGTCTATACCAGCCCTGATGCGTTAGGTGGTTGGCCGAACCGCTGACTTCGCTGGCTAAACCCGTTTCCACTAAGCTTTGGTAGAGCCGAGCAGAACGACCTTTGGAAAACAGATAGTCTAAGACTTGTAAGGCAGGAATGTCGCGATCGGCGAAGCGTTCCCTCGGAAAATTCTGACCGGATTCCCGAATAGCGGGTAAAGGATAAAGCAGTTGCAAATGTTCGGTGCTACTCGGTTCTTGCAGTACCACTGGAGAACCGGAGGACCTAGAAGGGAGCGCAGGCGACAGGGGGACAGGCGGGACTTCACCCCTAGGAATTTGACCGAAGGTGTCTTGAATGACTTTTAGAGTCGATGCGGTGTCAATGTCTCCCACAATCACTAGGGTGGCGTTGTTTGGATGGTAGTAAGTCTGATAGTAATTTTGCAGTTGAGCAACGGTGAGATTTTCAATATCGCTTTTGGTTCCCCCGACGGCTTGTCCGTAGGGATGGTTGGGAAATGCTGCTTGCATTACGGCGCGGCTCAGGCGATAGCCGATCCGGTTTTCGTACCCGGCGAGTTCTGAGAGGACAACTCGTTTCTCGCTTTGCAAATCGGCGGGGGCGATCGCGGTATTTTGCATCCGATCGGCTTCTAGGGTCAGCAGCGTTTGGAGTTTACTGCGTTCTGCGGTATTAAAGTAAACGGTATGCTCGTAGCTGGTAAAGGCGTTGGATTCGCTACCCAAGGCGTTGAATAAGCGCCCCCATTGCAAGGGACGGTGGGTGGTGCCTTTAAAGAGCATGTGTTCGAGTTGATGAGAAATTCCGTTGAAGCCGGGAGGTTCGTATCGCGAGCCAACTCTATACCAAACTTGCACCGCGACTACTGGGGCTTTATGCACCTCTTTGGTGAGGACGGTTAAACCGTTGTTGAGGACGATGTGGCAAACATCTTGGGTGATGGATAGGCTGCTGGCATCTGGCGGGGGAATGCATTCTCCTGGTAAGGGGGCAGCCTGGGTTCTATTGGGCGAACCGAATAGGCAAGTTGTCATCAAGCTAACACTGAATAAAAGTCCTAGCCAAACGAAGGAGCGCTGAGAGAAAAAACGCATAGGCTTAAGTCTGTTTACTCCTGTAGTGACTGACGGTTGGCAAACTCACAGATAGACTTTCTGGAATCTCCCTAGACTGAAGAGAAGCTCCTGAGTTATAGTAATGAATTGTGAGTTTTTTATGAGTGGTGGAAAAAGTGGTTATGCACGCTCAAGAGGTCATCCGCTCGATTGAGGCGGAACAGTTGAAGTCGGATCTGCCAACAATCTATATCGGCGATACCGTTCGGGTTGGCGTCCGAATTCGGGAAGGCGGAAAAGAACGGACGCAGCCCTATGAGGGGACGGTCATTGCTCGGCGCAATAGCGGGATTAATGAAACGATTACCGTTCGGCGGATTTTCCAAGGAGTCGGTGTAGAGCGAGTTTTCTTACTCCATTCTCCTCGCGTGGCTGACATTAAGGTCTTACGTCGGGCGAAGGTCCGCCGGGCCAAATTGTACTACCTGCGCGATCGCATCGGCAAGGCCACTCGCCTCAAGCAGCGCTTTGACCGCCCTTTATAAGTTGAGTGGGAAACGATTGGGAAAAAGCGTTGACGGAGTGCTAGCTCTAGCTTTATAATAGACAAGCTAGGTTAAGATGCCTAGATTCGCGCTGTGCGCTCTTAGTTCAGTTGGTAGAACGCAGGTCTCCAAAACCTGATGTCGGGGGTTCAAGTCCTCCAGGGCGCGCTGAATCAATCCCATAATCAATTTTACGGCATAGCCTACTGTTCTAAGCAAGCTAGCACCTCCCCAATGCGGAGTCGCACTCTTGTAAAACAGCAACGCCGATCGCCAACAAGATTTAGACTAAAGAAAGAAATCGTAACTTGGACGAGGCTAACCGCAAAACCGTCCAAACTGCGATCGCTTCGCACGTTGCCTGAAAGGGATAAGGTAAAAACTATGGCGAAAAAAGAGGCCCCCCAGACGCCGGAAACAACTGAAGGCTTTAGCGCCGGTAAGTTCTTTCAAGGTACCAAAGAAGAACTCGAAAAAGTCGTTTGGCCCAGTCGGCAACAACTGATTAGCGAATCTGTTGCAGTCGTTTTGATGGTGACGCTCTCAGCAACGCTAATCTATCTCATTGATAAGTTATTTGGTTGGGCATCAGGGCAGGTGTTTGGATGAGTTTTGCATCAGAAGAATCTCCCGACTTTAACCCATCCGAAGAAACGACCAACCTCCCCGCCTCTGAAGAAGAATCTTTAGAAAAACAGGCGCGGTGGTATGCCGTTCAGGTTGCTTCTGGCTGCGAAAAGCGGGTGAAAGCCAGCTTAGAGCAGCGGGTGCAAACCTTAGATGTCGCCAACCGGATCGTGCAGGTGGAAATTCCCCAGCGCACGGCCGTCCAGTTCCGTAAAGGCGGCAAACCCCAACAGACGACCGAGAAAGTCTTTCCCGGTTACGTCATCGTCCGCATGGTGATGGATGATGAAACCTGGCAGGTCGTCAAAAACACCCCTAATGTGATTAACTTTGTAGGGGCCGAACAAAAGCGCCGTTACGGTCGCGGGAGAGGGCACGTCAAGCCCTTACCCCTGAGCCGCAGCGAAGTTGAGCGGATCTTTAAGCAGTCTCAAGACGAGAAACCCTTGGTGAAAATTGACATGGCACCTGGGGATAAAATCTTGGTACTGTCCGGGCCGTTTAAAGACTTTGAAGGCGAAGTGATTGAAGTTAGCCCAGAACGCAGCAAACTCAAAGCGCTGCTCTCTATCTTTGGTCGCGATACCCCAGTGGAATTAGAGTTCAATCAGGTTCAAAAGCAGTAGAGAAAATCAATGGCTAAAAAAGTCGTTGCCATTATTAAGTTAGCTTTGCCTGCGGGTAAAGCTAACCCGGCACCTCCGGTTGGCCCGGCATTGGGTCAACACGGCGTTAACATTATGGCGTTCTGTAAAGACTACAACGCCAGAACCTCCGACCAAGCAGGGATGGTGATTCCGGTAGAAATTTCGGTTTTTGAAGACCGCAGTTTCACCTTTATCCTAAAAACCCCCCCCGCTTCGGTTTTAATCCGCAAAGCCGCAGGCATTGAGCGCGGTTCCAACGAACCCAATAAAAAGCAAGTGGGCAGTATCACCAAAGCTCAACTGCAAGAAATTGCTCAAACCAAAATGCCCGACCTCAACGCTAACGACATTGAGGCCGCGATGAAAATTGTGGCAGGAACTGCCAAAAACATGGGCGTCAAAGTGGTTGACTAACCCAAACCGAATTTAGACAAAATTGGTAATTTAATCGGGGGAGAAGCAGGGCTTCGTCAACGACCCCAGGAGATACAAGACATGACCAAAAAGCGATCGCGCCGACTGCAAGAACTCGATCAAAAAGTAGAGACTCGCGCCTACGAACCGCTAGAAGCGATTCAACTCCTCAAAGAAACAGCAACCGCAAAATTTCCCGAATCCGCAGAAGCTCACATTCGGCTGGGTATCGATCCCAAGTACACCGACCAACAACTCCGAACCACCGTTGCCCTCCCGAAAGGCACCGGGCAAACCGTTCGCGTTGCGGTGATTGCGCGCGGGGAAAAAGTTTCCGAAGCGTCTAGCGCTGGCGCAGAAGTGGTCGGTTCGGAAGACTTAATTGACGAAATTCAAAAGGGTCGAATGGATTTTGACCTGTTAATTGCCACCCCCGACATGATGCCCCAAGTGGCAAAACTCGGCCGCCTCTTAGGGCCGAGGGGCTTGATGCCTTCGCCCAAAGGTGGTACCGTAACATTTGATATTACTAGCGCGATCGCGGAGTTCAAAGCTGGTAAACTAGAATTTCGGGCCGATCGGACGGGTATCGTCCACGTTCTATTCGGCAAAGCGGCATTCTCCGCAGAAGATTTACTCGCAAACCTCAAAGCTTTGCAAGAAACCATTGACCGCAACCGCCCCAGCGGTGCGAAAGGTCGTTACTGGCGCAGTCTGTTTATTTCATCCACAATGGGCCCTTCTATTGAAGTGGACGTTGCCACATTGCGCGATATGAAAGTTTCGGAAGCGGCGTAAGCCAGACCGTCTTGACTTTTGGCCCCAAAGCCAAAATCTTGCGATCGCAAACTGAAGGACCCAAAGACAGCAGGTGCTAACCGCTTAATATCCTGCCGAGGCCATCTTTCAGGAAGAGAAAAGTCAAAAAAAGTAAACGCATTCGCTTGCCTCTTTACTTTTTCCCTGCACTTTGACTTCCTCAAGATTAAACCCCGGCACTGTTGTCGGGGTTTTTTAATGAGTTGTCGATCCCCCATCTAGGAGGTGAGAACAAAATGGGTAGAACGCTCGAACAAAAGAAAGAGATTGTTGAAGAGCTTAAGCAAAGCTTGAGCGAGTCGCAGATGGTCTTTGTAATCAACTACCAAGGCTTATCTGTAGCGGAAATCACGAACCTGCGTCGGCAATTGCGTCCCACAGGCACCGACTGCAAAGTCACCAAAAATACGCTGATGCGGATTGCGGTAGACGGCAACGAAGCCTGGGAACCGATGAAAGACCTGCTGTCTGACTCATCTGCATTCATGTTGGTGAGAGAAGACATCAGCGGCGCTATTAAAGCCTACCAAGCGTTCCAAAAAGCCACCAAGAAGACCGAACTTCGCGGCGGCGTTATGGAAGGACGTGCTTTAAGCGAAGCCGAAGTCAAAGCTCTGGGTGACTTACCCTCTAAGGAAGTCCTCATGGCGCAAATCGCAGGCGCAATCAACGCCTTGGCAACCAAGATTGCTGTTGGGATCAACGAGGTTCCCGCGTCCGTGGCCAGAGGCCTCCAAGCCTACGCCGACAAAGACAAAGAAGGTGGGGAATAAGACTTTTAAGGTCTATTGCTTCCCCATCCCCTCTCATAACACATCTAATCTAAGCATAGGAGTAATCGCTCATGTCTGCTGCAACTGATGAAATTTTGGAAAAGTTAAAATCTCTGACCCTGCTCGAAGCTGCTGACTTAGTGAAGCAAATCGAAGAAGCCTTCGGCGTTAGCGCTGCGGCTCCCGCAGGTGGCATGATGATGATGGCTTCCCCTGGCGCTGCGGCTCCGGCTGAGGAAGTTGAAGAGAAGACCGAATTTGACGTAATTCTCGAAGAAGTTCCTGCTGACAAGAAAATTGCGGTTCTTAAAGTGGTTCGTACCCTCACAGGTTTGGGTCTCAAAGAAGCAAAAGACTTGGTGGAAGCTGCACCCAAGCCAGTTAAGGAAGGTGCTGCTAAAGATGCGGCTGAAGATGCTAAGAAACAGCTTGAAGAAGCAGGCGCTAAAGTCAGCATCAAGTAAGCAATTGAATAGGGGATCGTTTGTCTCCACCCTTCAGTTTGCTCGTTAAGCAAAAGAGCCTCAGTCTTTGAGGCTCTTTTTGTTGCTTTTTGAGACTGATTAAGGTTATAGAGCTGGTTGACTGACAAAATTCCCAAAACCTCGATTCTTTGGTAGGTTGGGTTAGCGTTAGCGTAACCCAACGAAACCGCCGCTCCAGTGGGGTTTCGCGATGTTCAACTCCACCTACCCATTCATATT
>JAAHGE010000100.1 GCA_010672635.1 Desertifilum sp. SIO1I2
GATGGCTAACTTGATCGCGCAACGGGTGCAACTCGCCGCCACATCGCGACCTTTAAACGCCACAGAGGTTCAAGCCGGCTTGCAAGCGATTCCAGTGGCTAGAGATGCCCTTGCCATCGTCATTGGCGCTAGCAATCCCTTTTCAGGCAGTTTAACCCTAGAGGAATTGAAAGGCATCTTTCAAGGGCAAATTACGAACTGGTCGGAAGTTGGCGGGCCGAATGTTCCCATCCGCGTCTTAAACCGTTCTCCCAATAGCGGTACCCATACCCTGTTTCAAGAGATGGTTTTGTTAGGAGAACCCTTTGGACAAGATGGTACGAACTTTGTCACCTATACCCGCGATGTGACGACGCCGATTTTACAGGCTTTGAGAACGGATGGGATTAGTTATACCACCGTTGCTCAAGCCCAAAATCAGCAAACGGTCAAAATTATCCCGATTAATGGAATTTTGCCAACCGATGCGGCAGCCGTACAGAATGGCACCTATCCCATTAGCCGGAATGTCTTTTTTGCAGTTCCCAAACAAACAAGTCCTGTGGTTAAAGCTTTTATCGATTTTGCGCGTTCTCCCCAGGGTCAACAGTTCGTTCAACAAGCGGAATTTATCCCGATTCCTTAATAGCGCTGTCCGGTACCAAGTTCAAAATAGATGCGACCGCGATCGCTAATTCCGACATCAAAGCGGACTAACCCCAAGGGCGATCGCCATCTTAGCCCAATCCCGCCTCCCATCCCCGTCCCCGGTTTATCGCGCGCATTCGCAGGTTCCCCCAACACGGTATCCCCCGAACCCAAATCGGTGGCAAAATCGGCAAAGACAACCCCACCTACGCGGGAAAATAAGGGAAAGCGATATTCCCCAGAGGCGAGAAAGTAGCTGCGTCCGCTACCCACATCCCCCGAACCGTAGCCGCGAACTGAGTTAAACCCGCCCAAGGCAAAGGCTTGATGGGGTGGTAAGTCTCCGAGAATGGTTCCCGCTTGCAAGTTGAAAGCAAACATTTCTGGCAGGGTATTCGGTTGCAGATTTTGGGCCTCAGAACTGACCCAACGGGTGGGAACGTAAAGCAGATAATCGGCCGTGAGGCGATTTTGGAGAATATTCCCCACCCCAATAGGAATCGATTGCTGCGTCGCTAAGGTGAGAATGCCCCCAGACCTCGGATCGAAAGGATTATCGCGCCAATCGCGGCGAGCGGCGAAGGAAACAGTGTATAAATCGTCAATTCCCGTACCACTCCAGGTTAGGGGATTGCCCCGCTCATCTCGTCGGGCAATATTCCAATTGGCATCGCGGGTACTGATGCGGTTATAGTTCAAACCAACGGTGCTATACCAGCGACCAATCGGGCGAGTGAAGTTGACGTTACCGCCCACTCTACCGATACGAACGCGATCGCCATTGGGTAAATCAACATCTTGGTCAAAGATATTGGAAATTGAGCGATCGCGAAATCCCCCGAAGCTAAACCCCAGTCCATCTTCTCCATAACGATAGGGACTGACAAACTGAATTGTTCCCCCCACATCTCTTAAACTGACTTGGGTATTGACTTCTAGGCGTTGGTGCAATCTGCCAATGGTGGCGCTGCGATAGCCAACTTGACCATAAATTCCCACATCATCGTTAATTCCCCCCCCAAAGTTAAAAGAACGCGCCGCCCGTTCGTTGACGTTATAAATCACATCAACTTGATTTTCATCGGGGACTTCTACGACTGAAACCGTGACGTTACCCCATAAGCCGAGTTGATAGAGTTGCTGTAAATCGGCTTGGACGATATCCGGATCGTAGATATCCCCCGCTTGCAGGCGCAGTTCGTTGGTAATAAACTCTTGGGGTAAGCGCCCTTCAATCGGGTTCCCTTCTCGATCGACGGCTTCTCCTCGACTGTTGACAAAGCGAACGATCAGATTGCGAACTCTAGGTTGTGCAGAGGTTCCAGGCGTTTGCGCGACTCCGGTAGGAATTGCTTGGCGAATTGCCGGAAATAAGTCTTCGGCTGTTGTTGGGTTTTCTAAGGTTTGGGCAACCGCTAAACTTGCACTGAATCCAATAATTGCACCTGAAATTAGAGAAAGCTTGAGAAATTGCATCAAACATACCTCACCACCATTCCAGCAATTATCCGCTATGTCTGTGAGGAAGGGAATTGGGGAAGAGGGTGGGAGATGGGGAGATGGGGGGATAGAAAAACTTGGTAATTATTAACTAAGCACTCTTTTCTCCACTTAGCACTCAGCACTCAGCACTCACTAGCTGGTGGGTTAAGCGTAGGTTGAGTAAACCCATGATGCCCCCTTGGGCGATCGCCGCTAGGATTGCCATTAAGGGGGAAACATACTCTACACTAAACCAGGCATAGGGGGTAAATAACCAGAAGGCGGGATAGGAGATCGCCGAGATGGACAATAGGGTAAAACTTGTCGCAGGTAATGCGATCGCAGCGACGACTCCCCCTAGGGCCCAAACTTCTCGTTTGGGATGGCACATCAGCAAACAGCTTTGGGCGATCGCAGCGCAGAGACTCGCCAAGCTGACCATCAAGATGGTGGCTAAAAGGGCAGAACGGCGATCGCTATCCGTTGGCCAAAAATAGACCCAGGCGAGGAGGGGTGCAATGAGAATTGTGAGGTTGAGGGCGATCGCTACCGTTGCAGGGCTTTGATCGTGGAAAATTAAATCTATCCACAGGTTGCGCTGGCGCGACAGATGGCGGTAGCGCACCCAGTCTAAACAGGCTTGGCGATGGGGAGATAAAACGGCAATGAGCGCTAATGCGATCGCAAAATACCAACTTAAGGCGCTACGCAGTCGATCGGGTAGCCAAACCGCAATATTGGCGGTTTCGTCCATCACCTGAATGCGATCGCTAATTAACTCATGCGGATGGCCTTGTAGTAAATACCCGAAGAACAAAAAGGCGACACAAGCTGAAATGCCATAACTCTGTTTTTTACTCAGGAGTGGCATATTCGGGTTGCGAAAACCCCGTTCTAGCAATTGCCAAATCCACCAACTCCCACCCAAAGTATTAGCAAGGATAAAGCAAAAGGTACCTAAGAAGGTTAATCCTAGTGGGAGATGGAACCATTGCCACAACTGAAGGGCGTGCAGATGAGATCCTATCCGCGAACCAAAGAAGTCAATGTTCCCAACATAGCGGCGATCGACGAGATAGGGAAGGAGGGTCAGCGGGGAGAAGAATTTGACAATATTGATGTACAGTTCGCCAACTGGAATGGCCGCCGGAAGCCACAGCAACGCGATCGCCCAAAAACCCCCACACATCGATGTGATTTTGCTGAAGCCACCGCCCATTAAGCTAAACAGCAACGCCAGACTGTAGACAAAAAAGGTACAAGCGCCACACGCCACATCATAGGCCAGAATTTGCCACAGGGAAGTTCCCGCCAGCAAACCCATCGCGAAGTGCAACGGTAAGGCGCTGGCGACTCCCAAGTAGAGTAAAAGGGGGACGCCCAGCAGTTTGCCCAAGAAGATGCTTTGCGCTGACTGGGGACTCAAACGAATAAAATTGAGCGTTCCCCGGCGTTCCTCCTTACCCAAGTCGTCAATGAGCCAGTATGCTCCGATCCCGCTGAGGGCGATCGCGCCAAGAATGCTAGCCCCTAGAAAGACATCCGTTCTCCATAACGACCAGTCTACGATCGCGTTGCCAAACGCATCGGGTACGCAGAGGCGGTGCAGATCGAAATACTCGGCCTTCACCCCAGTACAATAGGGGTTTTCGGTTTGGAGAGGGCTAGGAAGTTTTCCCCAATAGTTGAAGAGGAACAACAACTGGACAATTAGGGAACAGGTGAGAGTCAGGGCAATTTGGCGAAAGGTGAGTTTTCCTTTAATTTCCCGAAACAACTGCGGGTTCAGGTTCCCTAACCAGTTCAGCAGATTCTTCATGGCGCGATCCTTTAGATAGAAGGGTTAGCGGCTAGCTAGCAAAGCTTTGGCCTGAGATTCGCCTGCAACGATCAATTTTTGAGTCAGTTTGAGGTTAAGCGACCCAATGAGGATAACTTGACCGAGAACCGCCAGCAGGATAGGGACGAAGGAAAAAGAAACCGCGCTATAGGAATCGAACAGCGGGATCGCGGGTGCAAAGATGGTAAAGAGCCAAGGGAGAGATTGATGGCTGGGATCGATAGTGAGGATACCCAGGATAGCCGGCGGTAATGCCATTGCGACCCCAACACCCCCCATTGCCCACCAAATGCGATGCGGAGTTTTCATAAGCAGGAACTGTTGAGCGATCGCGCTATAGAGCAAGATGATACAAGCGCCCAAGCTTAAGCTGTAGAAGCATTCGAGTTTTCGTTCTAGGGCAACTGAGGAAAGGATAACCATTAAGGCGATGGGCGTAATGGCGATCGCAATATTCACCCCAATGGCGAACAGGGCCGGACTTTTTTCGCCGGTCAGTTCCTCTTGCAATCCAGAAGTCCGATTAAAATGGCGGTACCGCGCCCAATCATACAAGGCTTGACGATGGGGCGTTAGGGCTGCAATCAGAAACAAGAAGTAACAGCAACTCAAAAGCATCAGCAGGCTAAACCGCATCAACAGGCTATCTAGCGCGTTACCCGATCCTTGGGGAAGGTTATGACGCGCGGCAAAGCCAGAAATCGCCACGATAAACCCAGTCGTGACAAAATAACTTTGGGTTTTGCTCAGTAAGGTGGCGTTGGGGTTGCGGAAACAGCGTTGCAAGCACAGCCACAGCGCCCGCGTAAAGGCAGCAAAGTTAGCGATTCCGAATAGGGTAAAGGTGAGGTAGGTTTTCCCTAACGGTAAGTAAAACCATTGCAGGCGCGTTAAGTTGTCGTCCTGGTAAGTGTAGAGAGGCACCACGTTACTCTCGCGAATGTGGGGAATATAGCTGAGGGGACTCAGCATCGCCACCCAAGCAAAGGGATGATCGTAGGCCATTGACTGCACGATCCAAATGGTGCAATAGAGAAATCCAATGGCGGCCCCTGCACCTAGCCAAGGTTGAAATCCTCCTAACCAAGCTGTGGCAATGCCAATGGTTAAAGCTAGGCTAAAAAAGAATAGGCAACTGACTAAAAATACAGCGTAATAAAGGAACAGCGAACCGACTGCAATATTCCCTTGGAGTCCCAGCCATAAATGCAGGGGCAGGGCTAAAAGCGCTCCTAAGTACAATAGGCTAGGTACGCCTAATAATTTGCCAATCAGGATCTTAAAGGTGCTTTGAGGGGTGAGGCGAATGAAGTTGAGGGTTCCCCGTCTTTCTTCGCGATCGAGGTCGCTAATCAGTAAAAAGGTTCCCAACCCAATCATGGCAAAAACGCCAACCATTGCTAATAAGACAAAGGCGTCTAAAGACCAAGATTGCCAGTTAATCACAAACTCGCCTGTCGCTCTGCGAAAGCAGTAATGGTAAGGATTGGAGGTATATTCGTAAACCACTTTTCCCGTACAATAGGGATTGGTGTAAGTATGTTCGGGGCCAATATAGACGGGCAGTTTTTGGTAGAAGGAAAATAAGACTAAAAGCTGAGTCAGTAAAGAAACTGCAATGGCGATCGCAATATTGCGCGACTTTATCCGACCTTTGAGTTCTCGAAATAACTGGGGGTTCCATTCCCCAACCGTATCCATTAGATTAAGTCTCATTTTGGATAAATCCTTTGAGTGTTGAGTTTAGAGCCTGTATTAGAATCTAAGTTTCCTCGATGTTAAGAAACCTGTTTGTGACCGAGTTTCAGGAAAATGGTTTCTAAGTCTTCCTGCTGACAGTGGAACTCAGAAACCGGAATACCCGCAGAAACCAGCGATCGCAATAAGTTAGCAGAATCTTCTGGGGTTCCGGTAAAATTCACCCTGACTTGCTGTGTCGGTAACACTTCCCATTCCGCGACGTGGGAGTGATTTTTCAATTCTGCGGTGAGATGCTCTAACTTGTCTAATGTGGAAATAAAGATCTGTTGGCGGCTCAAACGTTGATATAATTCTCGCAGAGGCGCGCTTTCGACTAAGTACCCCAACTCCATAATTCCCACCGAAGTACAGAGTTCTGCTAAGTCGCTGAGGACGTGAGACGAGATTAAGATCGTCATTCCCGCTTCTTGCAAAACCTTGATAATTTCGCGAAACTGCATCCGTGCTAAGGGGTCTAAGCCAGAAACGGGTTCATCCAGCAAGAGTAAAATCGGTTCGTGAATAATCGTTCTCGCCAGCGATAGACGCTGCTTCATCCCCCGCGATAGGGTCGCAATTAGGCTATTGCGTTTCCCGGTGAGTTGGACTAATTCTAGAACGTCGCACAACCGCTGGCGGCGTCGCGGATCGCGCAGTTGATAAAGGCGAGCAAAATAATCTAAATAATCCCAAACTGTCAGATCGTCATACAAGGGAAAGTCATCGGGAAGATATCCCAAATGACGTTTGAGGGTGGGGTTGCTTTGATCGCGTAGCAACCGTTCGCCACTAATGAAGATTTCCCCGGTGGTGGGTTCTTCGGCGGCGGCTAACATCCGAATTAGGGTGGTTTTACCCGCGCCGTTCGGGCCAATTAAACCATAAACCTCCCCCATTTCGACCTCTAAGTCAAGGTCATTAACGGCAATATGTCGATCGAACTGCTTGGTTAAGCCCTGGGTGCGGATTGCTAATTCTTTTACCATAAGGTTGCGCTTATAGGAAGTGCTGAGTGAGTAGAGAGTATAGAGAACTGCTAAAAGAACTTCCCCTCACTCCCAACCCCTCTCCCTAGGACGAGGGGAGCTAGAGAAGGTCAGGTTTGATTTAGGATGGCTCTATAACAAATCAAACTCTTTGCTGTCTGACTCGAAACTCAAAACTTGGTACCGATCTAACAGCGAATGCTAGCCTGTATCTACAGCGAATGTCCAAACGGTTTCGTAAATTGCAACCGGAACTTAGAAAGTCAGTTTTATTGTTCTTTATTATACTCAGCGCGGCGCGATCGCAGTTGGATATCTTCGAGCATCCGACGGTTAGCAGCCATCAAGTCTGCCACTAGCCCAAAAATCCATAACTGAAAGCCAATCAAAATTAAAATAGCCGCTAAGATTAACGTGGGCACTCGCGGTCGGTCATAACCGCCAAAGAAGAACAGCAACCAGCGCAAGCCTAAGAGAAACCCCGCACTTAAAGGAATGCTACCCAGAAAGACAAAAAACCGCATCGGGCGATACAGCATGAAGATGCGGAGAATGGTAAAAATGGATTTCTGGATATAAACTGGGATGCTTTTGACTAAGCGCGAGGGTCGCAAGTCTCGGTTGGTGCGGATGGGAACCGATGCGATCGCCATTCCTCGCTGTCCCGCCTGGATAATCATCTCCAGCGTATAGGTATATTGATTAAACACATTCAACTGCATCGCCGCTTCCCGACTGATAGCGCGAAACCCACTCGGCGCATCAGGAATATCGGTATTGCTAGCGAGGCGAACCACCCAAGACCCTAATTTTTGCAGAACCTTTTTGGTGGGGGAAAAGTGGCGAATTTGGCTAATGGGTCTAGCCCCAATGACAATTTCCGCCTGGCCGAGGAGAATGGGTTGAATCAGGGTGGGAATATCATCGGCGCAGTATTGGTTATCGGCATCCGTATTGACAATAATATCAGCCCCAGCTTTCAGCGAGGCTTCAATCCCCGCCATAAAGGCTTTTGCTAACCCTTGGTTGCGGGCGAACCGCACGATATGATCGACACCGCAATCTTTAGCCACTTCGATGGTGCGATCGCAACTCCCATCATCAATAATCAGCCATTCTACACAATCAACACCCGGAAGTTGGCGAGGCAGCAAGGATAAGGTTAACCCTAATGTGGCTTCCTCGTTGTAACACGGAATTTGAATAATTAGTTTGGTCATCTAGAGAGGATGGGGAGATGGGGGGATGGGGAGATGGGGGGATGGGGGGAGAACAGTCTCCTGTATTCACTCTTACTCCGTACCCTCTTCCCACTTAGCAAACCGCTACGCATGTCTGCTAACTATATATACCAGCAGACAATGGATTAGGACAAACGAAACTCTATTCGTAGATGTCCTAACCGCCAAGGCAGTTGCCATAACACTGCTAAACGAAAGTTAGCACAATATTCCCCCCACCTCCCCACCTCCCCACCCTCTTCTTAGGGATGAAAATAATCATAGATTTCCTGTGCTAAATGCGGACCTATTCCGGAAACTTCGGCGAGTTGTTGGGGTGTGGCTTCGCGGATGTAGTCGATGGAGTGGAAATGCGCTAAGAGTTGCTTTTGGCGATGGAAACCCAAACCGGGAATTTCATCAAGGCGGGAACGACGCATTTTGTCGCTACGCTGCTGGCGGTGGAAAGTAACGGCGAAACGGTGTGCTTCGTCTCGCAGGCGGCGCAGCAGTTGAACTCCGGGTTGTTCGGCGTCGGTTTCTAGGGGGAAAGACTCGCCAGGGAGAAAGATTTCTTCGCGCTGTTTGGCTAAACTGACAACGCGGACATCTTCCATTAAGTTCAAGTCTTGTAAAACGGCGACGACTGAAGAGAGTTGTCCTTTTCCCCCATCAATCATAACCAGATCGGGGAATTCTGGGTTGCCAATGCGCGGTAATTCGGGGTTTTCGGCAAATTTGCGAAAGCGACGGCGAATGACTTCTGCGAGGCTGGCGAAGTCGTCGGAATGTCCGGCGGTGACTTCGGGGTTTTTAATCTTGTAATGGCGATAATGTTGTTTGGCGCTGATTCCGTCGATGAAGACGACTTGGGAGGCGACGGCGTTCGATCCTTGGATGTGGGAAATGTCGTAGCCTTCTATCCGGTGGGGAAGTTCGCTTAAGTCGAGGAGGTTGGCTAAGTCTTGTAAGGCTTGGGTATTGCGATCGCTCGTCCGCTGCGTCCGTTCTAGTTCATAATGGGCGTTACGTTCGACCATTTCGATCAGTTCGGCTTTGAGTTGGCGTTGCGGCGTGAATAGGGTGACTTTGCGCCCTTTGCGCTGAGTTAGGTATTCGGCTAGTATTTCCTCATCAGGGAGTTCGTGCTGTACGAGAATTTCGGTGGGAATTTCTACGGCGTCGGCGTTTTGGTAATGTTCTTCTAAGGCGCGTTGTAAGATAGCGCCAGGGGTTCCGGCTTGCGCGTCGGCGAAGAAGCCTAAACGGCTAACTAATCTTCCGGCGCGAATTTGGAACAGTTGAATGCAGGCGTGTTTGTCGTCAGCAGCTAGGGCGATCGCATCTCGCGATACCGTATCATTAGGCAAGGCCACTTTTTGATCGGCGAACAAAGAACGAATTCCGCCAATTTGATCGCGAATTCTCGCCGCTACCTCAAAGTTAAGGTTCTCTGCGGCTTGGTTCATATTCTCGCTGAGAATTTCGATCAACTCTTCGGTTCGTCCTTGGAACACCATCGCAATTTTTTGGATGGTTTGGCGATACTCTTCAGGCGTAATTAAGCCTTGACAGACTCCCGGACAGCGACCCATGTCATAATTGAGGCAAGGTCTGTCTTTATGCAGCGGTTGCGGACGTTGGCGCAGGGGAAATAACCGCTTGGCGAGTCGCAGGGTGGTACGCAGGGCCCCTGTATCGACAAAAGGGCCGTAATATTTGTCTTTTTGATTGTTTAACAGTCGCCGACGGGTAATGAAGATGCGAGGATAGTCTTCAGACCAGGTAATGCAAACGTAGGGATATTTCTTATCGTCTTTGAGTAAGACGTTGAAATAGGGTTGATGTTGCTTGACTAAATTCGCTTCTAGTGCTAATGCTTCAGCTTCGGTATCGGTGACAATAAATTCAATTTCCGCGACTTGGCGCACCATCATCTCGATGCGATCGCTGAGTCTGTTAGAATCGCGAAAATAGGAACGCACGCGCGATCGCAATTTTTTAGACTTACCAATGTAGAGAATGCGATCGCTCTCATCTCGCATCAAGTATACCCCAGGGTCAGGGGGAATCTCTTTGAGGCGTTTCTCTAGGCGATCGCGATCTTTAACCAGTTGCAGGGTTTTGGTAACAGGGTTCACAGTTTTTCTGCATCATTCCTCTCTTACCATGATAAACAGTTCGACGAGGATTTGAGCATTGAATTCATCCACAATGGGGACGGTTAACCGCACTGGTTCCAAAGCCTTTTTCATTGAATTCAATAGAACGGTTTCAATATGCCAAAAGACTTAATTTTTGAACACTTAAGCCCCGGTGTAGGAATTGGCTCTGCCGTCCCTCAAAACTGGCTCTCCATTCGCCATTTTCCCCTATTAATCTTTGTCGGGATGACTGGCGTTGGCAAAAGTACCCTAACTCGTGCCTTAAGCGAAAACGGTCTAGATTTTACCCTTTTACCCAACCGCCGAGCCTTAACCGAACGCTTAATTCTTGAGCCAATGTTGAAAAAAGATGGAAAAATCGCTTATCCCCATTGTCGGATTCAACGCCTCAAATATACGCGCCTTTATCGAGAAGCATTTCCCGGCGGGATGGGCCATATTTTATCCTCATTATCTCTCAATCCCCAAATCGTTAAATCGCTTTTAGTGTTTGATAGTTTGCGCGGAGAAAATGAAGTTCGCTATGCAGCAAAAGCGTTAAACAAAGCCCAATTTATTGTTTTAACGGCCCCCAACCTCGTCCGCTTGCAAAGACTGCTCGGTCGCCGCGATCCATTTGATAAAATTGTGCAAGCCGAATCCGCAGCGAGAGAAGATCTAACTAGCTTTGCGGGGTTAGGGCTACCAGAAGCAGCAGCTTATTTTACCCCCCAAGAAGAGACAGAACTATTCAACAGAGTGAAAACGCAAGAAATTACCAGCACTGACTTGCGAGATAAGCTAAAAATCTTTTTAGAAGAGAGTCGCCACTATCAATCCATTGCTCACCCATCCATATTAGCGTCGCTGGGTATTGGCGATCGCGCTCTCATTATTGATACCACCATCCCGGCGCATCACTCAGCCCAGACGATCCTCGCTCAACTCCCCCGTTAACATAAAAATAGAACAACAAAGGAGTTCAACTTGGTACACTCGCCTCAGCCTCTACAACTCGATACCCCCCAAGAATGGGACCTATCCGATCTGTATACTGATTTTGACGATCCGCGACTGGTACAAGATATTGACAGCCTGGAACAAACCGCCAGCCAGTTTAGACAGCAGTATCAAAGCAAGGTCAAACAACTGAACCCAGAGCAAATTGTCACTTGCTTGCAAGCCTTAGAGCAAATTTATCAAAAATCGGGATATCTCTATGCCTATCCCTCCCTCGTCTTTGCAGCAGACACGCGCAACACCGAAGCCAAGCAATTTCTTGATAAAGTCATGGAAGCCTTAACTGGGATCGATAACCAGTTACTCTTTTTTGAATTAGAACTCAAAAGCCTAGACAGCGAACAGTTTAGCCAACTGCAAGCTTCACCCGCTTTCAAGAACTATCAACATTATCTGACTAGAATTGCCGAACTGCGTCCCTACAAACTTTCAGAAGAAGTCGAACAAACCCGCAACCGGGATAGTTTAAC
>JAAHGE010001000.1 GCA_010672635.1 Desertifilum sp. SIO1I2
TAGAAAGCCCAAGCCTGGCGGTTCGCGTACTGGCCAGGTCGCGGTCCATCTGGGCCCGGCCGACTTTTTTCATGTGATCTATCCAGTAAGGATCACGACCGTCGTACGGCCTGCCCAGATACCTGCGGAAAGCATCGTCGACACAGCGAAAGCGATAGTTGATGGCCGCCTGAGAGTCGGCAAGCGTCTGTTCCATCGATAGTCGCCCTGCATGCCTCATCAGGTCCCTGTATCGCGGTTCTTCACGCTCGTCCGTGAATCCCAGGTAGAATCGGAACGCCGCACTGACTGACTTTCGGCGATACTGGCGGGCTTCCTGGGAGTTGGCCACATCCTCACGCAACCGTGCCAGGCCGACGTTCCGGAGATGTGCGGTCCAAAATTCGAGGCCCGCCTGATCCAGGTTGTCTCGGCCCAGATATTAATCCGAAACGATTATAGGTTGATATTTCTAGATATAGCCCAGCTCCAGTTCCGCTTTACGAAAGTAGCCTCGGATGCGTTCCGGCATGCGGGCGATTTCTTCGAGAATGCATCGTAGCGTCTGGCGAAAGCCTTCACTGGTTTCGGGGAGCGGCTTGGTCTTGAGGTTTTGCTTGAGATCATTGTTCATGAACTCTACCGGATTGTATTGCGGCGAATAGCGCGGCAGCCAGGTGACTTCAATCTGGTCTGCATGCTCTTCCAGCCAGCGGTCGACTTTCTTTGCCGTGTGCGAAGGGTGGCGGTCGAGGAACAAGAAGATCTTCCGCGGGGACCAGGCGACAAGATGTTCCAGATACTCGATGAAAGTCTCCGCGTTCATGTTGCCGGGGAACAGCCAATGCAGCATCTCTCCTTCGGGCGTGACGTTGGAGATCACGTTCTGCCGCACTCGATTTTCAGGCAGGTCCTCGATCGGCGTTTGGCCTTTCGGGGCGTAGGCGGCACCGATTTGATCGGAGATGCGCGCCCCGGTCTCGTCGCTGAAATGCATCTGGCCATCCTCTTTTTTCGCCTTGTTTATCGTGTCTGGCAGTGTTTGCTCCAGGAACTCCCGCACCTCGTCCGGGTCTTGCGCTCGAGAATGTCGAGCGGGCTTTTGCGGCGTCATGTTCCAACGCGCGAGGTATTTGCCGACGCCTTGCAGGGTCAACTCCTCGCCATAAAGTTTCACGATCAACTCCCGCACCGC
>JAAHGE010001001.1 GCA_010672635.1 Desertifilum sp. SIO1I2
TATGTCTAGCTGGAAATTACACTCTTCAGGAAGGGTTTTGCAGCTAGACATACTTTTCTTTTAGAAATCTAGAAGTTCTCTGATAACGCTCTTGATGTCCGCATCAGGAGGACGTTTGGCAAACTGTTCGTGACTATAAATCCAATTTCAAGGTATCTTTCAAAACCTCAGTCATTACAGGTTCATAAGCAGGGTTCTCGCGTTCTATGAGATCGAGTTTTTGGTATCCTAATGCTTTCATATCATTGAGCAAAATAGGCTCTGTCGATCTGGCTTCAGGAGGTAAGCCTTTACGAGCTTTTTTCCAAGGAAATTCGCCATGAGTCATATCGCTCAAGCGATAAGCATGGTACCCTCCAAAGTATTCCCAGACTTCTTCTAAAAGTTCTTTCCGATCTGCCGGAATATCTATGAGAGATTCTTGACTCGGAATAGGAAGCTGTTTGGCTTCAAAGTCACTATAGAAAGTATATGCAGGCGGACAAACAGGACCGTAGCGCCATGCCTGAATTTCTGCTTCAAATAAGGGTTGATTATAAAGCGCTAAATGCAGGCTTTGAGCATAATAGAGAAGCTTCTGAACCTTCATATTGGTCATTTCAGCTTCTATTCCGTCTTCATACGCTCTGACAATGAAATAACGCGCTACATTGAGACAGTCAATCATTGCTCAACTCTCAGTATTCAAAAAATACTTAATTTTCAACAATCCAGATTTTTAATATATGTTGATTATTATAGACGATCGCACTTAGCCTAGACGTAGCCTTACGATGTAGCGCGATCGCAATCTCTATCCGATACTTAACTCAGTTGAACGACGGGTTTGTCGTCGAGTAGGGTTTGGTTGGTGAGTAAGTCTTCTACCGTCATCCGGAGAAAGCGCTGTTCGTCTACCTGGAATAGGATCTTAATGCGATCGCTTCCCGGAAAGCCAGGGGGATCGAGTTTGGCGATGGTTCTAGCACCTTCGCGATCGTTGAGGGGTTTGACGGCTTGTTGGTCGCGGCCTAGAATGCGAGTAATCAGGCGATCGCCATCAAAGTAAACCTCGGTTCCGCCTGTTTCTGCACCCAGTTCGCCGATAATTAATTCAATACTGGGTTGATTGTCCAAGGATGCCCCCAAGGTTAATTCTACAGGTTCGCTCATGGGGTAGGGTTGCCCTTCTT
>JAAHGE010001002.1 GCA_010672635.1 Desertifilum sp. SIO1I2
TAATTAAGCTAAACCGAGTAATCCCGCGATCGCAGGTAGCAATTGGTTTAGCTTAATTTTAGACCCGCCTTGGTGTTTCAGGGAAGGGGCTAAGGCTATTACTCCAAGCTTTGATCCCTTCAGCAATACCGAGTGCTAACTTGTCTGCTGTTTCTGAGTTAATCAATATCTGTTTGTCTTGACAGTTGTCAACATAGCCAACATACAAGACTAAGGCAGGCATATATAAATTTTGACAAAATCCTAGCCTTCTCGTTGATGTAAATATATCTGGACTTGCGCCTCTAATGGGTAAATCAGGAACATTATTGGCAATTTCTTCTAGAAGTATTTCTGCATCAACTCTCCGTTCGGGGCGACTGGTTACATAGTAAGCAGTGACACCTCTAGCCTCTGAATTATTTTTAGAGCCAAAATTCATCAATAATTCTATGGCAAGATCGCCGCTTTCATAATCTGGATCGCTGGTTTTATTAATCCAATCCGTAATATCTCCAGTAGATAAATTTTGACTTTCTGAATTCGGATATTGATCTAAGACTAAATTAACTTCAAATTTCTCTTTTTCAAGTACATCACTAACTTTTCGTCCCAGTTTTTGCATATTATTGGATTCAAATAAGGTATGAAATTCTTCAGAGTTTTCAAATCTTTTACGTCCTGCTGATATGAATATACGGCGTTTTCGATTACGTTCAATATAGCGATCTATAAACCTAAGAATTTCTTGACGATCTGGCCTGTCTTGTTTTGATTGTTCGTAAATGTCTTGAACAATGCAGTGTATTCTAATTCCTAAGCTTCCAACCAGCTCAATTTCTGTTTCTTCTAGTTTTTGCTCATTCTCTACTTTAATGAGAATTGCATGATGTATTCCAATGAGTTGCCAATCGGTATTAAAAATGGCGCTACCCGATGAACCGAAGTCAGCATCAGCTTCGTATTGAATTTGATGATCGTATATCTTTTGAACGCGATTGCTGGTGACAACAATCTCTTTTCTTCTTCCTCTAGGGTGTTGGATGATATTAACTGGTTCGCCCAATAGACCAAATTTGCTAATTTTTGTCTTAAGCCTTGAATCTTTAATATCGAGATTGTTACAAAATTCTACAGCACTGTCTTTAGAAATAGGGGGTGAAATTAGCTTATCTTCTTTCAGCATTTGCAA
>JAAHGE010001003.1 GCA_010672635.1 Desertifilum sp. SIO1I2
TCCTCACCGAGATTCAAATTGCTCAAGCAGAAGGAAAGATTTCCACCCGCCAAGACGCTTTAGATTTGGCTCAGTCTCTAGCGTGAACCTACGCTATTTTAAGATTTCATCGGAGAGCGAGGTGAAACTTGTAATTTTATTCAGCAAGCCTTTTGTAAGAATAACCTGGCTGCGATCGCCCTCACCCATCAGTTGCGATCGCATCCTGAAAATTTCTCATTTAATTCTTAGTTAAGCCTTAGTTAACCTTCAGGTAGCCCTCAGAGGGATCGTTGATTCTAGAGGATAAGCAAACGAGAACACCTTTAGAACCAAGGAATCCCACCATGAAACGCTATATCTTCGCGGCTGTCTCTGCTGTTGTTTTAGCTAGCGCGATCGCTCCAGTAGCCAAAGCCGAACCCATGACTGCAAATAAAGCCATGAGCATTGTCACCGCCACCCAACCCTTTAATTTAGTCGGACTTGCTTACCAAGGTCATTTTCAAGATACAGGCATTCCCAGCTACGGTGGATTGATCCAAGCGGTTCAATCAGGGCGAGTAACGGCTGAAGATATTGTGCAGAGTGCTGTTGAGCAAAATCGCCTTGCTTCAGAAACCTTGAGCGATCGCGGTTTTATCCACGCCGTACACCAACACCTTCAAGATTTAGCCACGCGCGATCGCAGCTAGCTCCCAACCTGATTATCCTCGATTACCACTGCTTGAGTTAACCAGCCCAATCGGAAGATTGGGTCTTTTTATGGGTAAAAATTCACTCAAACAGGCAAAATACTTGAACGCAGTTCTGTCGCAGCGCTCAGTCCCGATTGTAGGGCACTTTCAACTAAATTTCCGCCACACCAATCGCCACAACAGACGAGTTTAAGTGGCTTTGCGAATAAATAATCTTCAGACAGGGGTTGCTGAGGGAACGCATAACGCCAGCGATGCACTTGCATAAACTCTGGCGTGACTAACCACGGCGATCTTAATTGTTTTGCGGCACAGTTGAGGAGATATTGTCCGGCGGGTTGTAAATCCTCATCTTCCAAATGCTGTTGGGCAAAACTCGCACTACTATGAAGGACAAAAACAGGTTGGGGCGCTTGGCGACGCTTGCTACTGTCTAAACCCATCCAAGCTAGATCTGAATGTTCGTATGTCTGGGC
>JAAHGE010001004.1 GCA_010672635.1 Desertifilum sp. SIO1I2
TAGTATGAAGAACAACATTGCTACCTTTAACCGTACAAAATTCTTGCGTAACCTTTTTAGGCTCAAATTCTTCTATGTCTGGAAGTTCACAGTCTGGATGAATTCGATCATAAACAGGCATATGTAAGTATGAATCTACTGGGGGAAGATCAGATTTTTTTTCTCTAAACCAAGACTTAGGGGTCGGTAAAGTTCTTTGTCCTGCTGAATCTTCTAGATAAGCGTTTAGATAGCGAGTCTGATCCGAATCAAAAAATAGCTGCTGAACTTTTGCGTCATCAAGGTCTAAATCATTTAATCCCTCTTGCCTCATATAGCGCCCAATGAGAGCACCACGAATCATGCTGCCCGGAATATATGAGAAGGAAACGTCACTATTAGGATCACCCTGGAAAGAAGTAGCTAGCAAAGGTTGCTGAGCGTGGAGAGAGAATACAACCGCTTTCATAACTAAGCCCCCTCAGCAGATTTAAGTTCTGTACCAAACATCTCAATGTGTTTGGATGTCATATCATTTCCGTCAACATCATGCAGCGTACATCTCACATGACCTCGACCACGATGCCGACCACTTCCTAAATGTCGAAGTGCTAATGTTCCTACTGTTATCAAAGATTTCATTGCATCTGTTGGTTCTTGCTCAAAATCCAAATTTGCAGATAGTTCCAGTTCTCGAACGACAACACGGGCTGAGCGGAGACTCCCTTTATCTGGTACGCCACTTTCGGCTTCGATCGAAGTTTGGCGACGAATGGTGGTTAAGCTGCTCAATATATCTGTTTTAGTCAAGTAACCAGCATCAATCTGCTTTGCAACGGCTGCTCGTAGATCTTGAGGTAAGCAAGCATCACCTACATAAAGGATTCCTTTTGAACTCAATTCACTGCCTGGTTCTCCAAATAACTTGTAAGCAACACCAAGCCAGTTAGACTGATAGCTGGGTAAGACTGCAATTAAGTTCTCACACTCTTCTCGTAGAAGACCTTTGAGAGTACGCCCACGCAAGTAAGGAAATCCATAAGCATCGTGTTCAACTTCCTGATCAACTAGTCCAGCTACACCATCACCACGACCGAAAGTTGTATCGCTGAGTAATTGAATTTTTATCTGTAGTTTAGGCATTCTTGGCTCCTTT
>JAAHGE010001005.1 GCA_010672635.1 Desertifilum sp. SIO1I2
CCCCACCTCCCCATCCTCTTCTTCCCCCAACTCTTAACTCCCAACTCCCTTCTTCCCCACTCAGCACTAAAAAAGGGGCGATCGCCCCTTTTCTCTCTATTCTTTTAACGTTCTAGAACCGTTCGCTATCTCGCGTAGTTGCCCCTGTACCCATTCCAGGCTGATTCAAGAACATATTGCCCGCAATCTCATTTTGATAAATACAGTTAATTTGTGGCGATCCGTCTAAGTTGCCCGTAAACCCAAACGTATTCATCCGGTTCTTACAGTCGCGCACTTGATCGGAACTCACTAGCTTCCGCTGTTCTAAAATGGCCCAGTTATTCGTCCGCAAAACGCATCCCGGTTGCATCCGAGGCTGAGAAACATAGACGCTAAACGGCTTAAACGTCACGAACAGCCGCGTATCCATCACCGTCGCACTTGCCCCATACTGGACGCAGAGTTCGGGGTTAGGCGCGCTGCGATCGATAAACTCTAAGGAAGCCACGTTTTCAGGGGTAAAAGTTGCCGTTGAACTAAAAGCCACCCCAACGCCAATCCCTAAAATAAAAATACCGGCCATCAACGCTAAAGACAGATAGTTAAAAGGAGACGGCTTGTTTCCAGGAGTACGGGGAGTGCGGGATCTAGTGGTTTCTCTATACATATTGTCCGTGCTGAGTTGAAACTGCTAAGAGCTGAGTGGGGAAACAGGAGCAAACTACTGAGTTAGGAACAGATACAAGGTTTAAAGGTTGAATTCGCCTTTTGGGTGACAAGCATCTTAACTATATCCAGTATGACGAAAAATTTTCTCAATCGTCTTATATCCCTTGAATTCTGTCTGCGTTGGGGAATTTTCGACCTGTAGAATAAAACTTAAAGAATCCTGAAATTTGATGAATCGCGCATGACCATTGATGGACTAAGGTTAGGTTCGTTACCCAAAAATCCTCAACCGGGGACTTGGAGAACCCTTTGGGCAGATAGTTTAACGATATTTTGGGGAGATTGGCTGGATTTGCGGGTACGCTTAACCCAAGTTGCCGCATCGGGCTTAGTCGCCCCCCTGATTTATATCTTTGCTTTTGGTTTTGGACTAGGGAATACCCTCGATACTGCAATGACTCCCCCTGTGGGCGATAGCTATTA
>JAAHGE010001006.1 GCA_010672635.1 Desertifilum sp. SIO1I2
AGTTTCCGGTGGGAATGATGGACTCGATTTCGGTCAATGGTGTTGTGGCCAAAAATGTGCCTGTGGCGATCGCTGGTTCTCAACTCGATGTGGGACTTCTCGGTCATGAGTTTTTTGGAGATTACGATCTGACCATTCGTCAAGATGCGATTGAGTTTGAAATCCGATGAAGATTCCGCCGCGAGAAATTTACGATCTCCTGCTAGACTCTAGCCGCAGTAATGCTCTTATTCAAGAGATTTTGATCGGTCTGACTTGGACATATTGCCAAGCAGAGGGGATTGGGTTATGTATGAGTCCGGGTCAACCGACGCGCACCCTCCCTTGGTCGGGTACCCTAGTGGGAAAGGCGATCGCAGATTTGACCGTCTGGGTGCGATCGTGGGATAGCTATCAAGCAACGATAGGGATGGCTGCGATCAATGCTGCGATTAATTCCACCTCATCCCTAGTCCAGCAAGCCCAACCCCTTTCTCCTCAAAGTTCTGCGAATCTAGCGGTATTTGAGCATTTTCTTCCCTTGATTCAAGGAAAGCGCGTTGTTGTCATTGGTCGCTATCCCGGTCTTTCAGTGTACGAACAAGCGGCTAGCCTCACCGTTTTAGAACGCCAACCGATCGCCGCAGATTTACCGGATACTGCCTGCGAATACCTCTTACCCGAAGCAGACTGGGTGTTTTTGACTGCCACCTCGATCGCCAACAAAACCTTCCCCCGTCTGGTTGAGTTATCGCAAGCCGCCCAGTTAGTTTTAATGGGGCCTACAACTCCCTGGCTGCCAGAATTAGCAGATATGGGGATTAATTATCTGGCAGGAGTTGCGATCGCGCATCCCGACACTTTAAGACAAACCATCGCTGAAGGAGGAGGAACCCGCATCTTTGAAAGCGGCGTACAGTATCGCATTTTAAAGGTTGCTAACTAAGTACGCCCACCTCCAATCGGTTGCGAATTCCGGGTTCCTGACACTTCTCTAGATGCGCGTTTCCAGATATTGACCGATCATTTGCTGTTCGCCAGCCCGCGAGATAATGGTTTGGCGCGTTCTATATTGGCTGCCCACTAGCTTTAATTCTTCCTCAAACATAGAATCGTTATACTCGGTTCTCAGGCACAGGGTTTGAGGGTTTGTGA
>JAAHGE010001007.1 GCA_010672635.1 Desertifilum sp. SIO1I2
GGTTCCTCATACCGTAGAAAGTTTGCGCCAGGAGTTTACTTATCAATTCCTAGCCGCAACGCCAGAGGTGAGAGGAACCGCCTCGCCTGCAAACTGTACCAACACAGAAGCTTGAACAGATGTGGGGGGAACTTGATGCGTCGTTAAATCTAAAGACCATTGGGTTTCTGCTGTCTGCGCTTCTAATACTGCCACCAAGCGCAGCATCCCAGATTGCCACTCTGCATTAGCTTGACCCACTGTAGCGGGAATCCCGCCCATCAGTTGCATCAGGCGATACGAACTTTTCGCCACATACCACAGCAGCTTAAACCCCAAGTCTTCAACCAAAAGATAGCGCGAGTCAATCTCTTTCTCGCTAGTCTCTTGGGTTAACTGGGGAATAACCGCTTGAATAGCGTCTAAGACTTCGTAAGCTTCTTCAATAACATACAAAAATAGATTATCCGGCGTGTGGGGAAGTTGGGAAGACCATCCACTCTCTGGCTGACGCAACTTAGCTATCATTTCCGCCAAACGCCGCATCGCCTCGCAGACTGGCGCACAAACCACAGCAGCATTCGACTGATGCACCACCCCCTCATCAGTTAGTTTAATGAGAGTATCGCTAACAGCCGTTAAATCGGAGGATGGGGAGTAAGCCGACTCGATAACGTCATCCACTGGCGCTAGAGAGACAACTGTTGACTCAGGTTCAGACATTCTCGCCTTCTATGCACGCGCTACCCAAATCTTAATTCACTCTCTTGCCCCTGTGAATAGATTTCACTAACTGTAACGACGCTTGAAGCGGGAGTCGAAGTGATGTTTTTTACTTTGGTTGCAAGTTCGACACAGGGTTTGTAAGTTACTGATATCGTTACTTCCTCCTCGCGCTAGGGGGATAATATGGTCAATATTCAATTCGGTTTCTAACTGGGTTTTGCCACAAGCTTGACACTGACAGTTATCTCGCTGAAACACATATTCTCTCACAGCCTGCGGAATTTTAATTCGTTCTGTCTTCTGGGTTTCTTTCATTTCAACTCTCCAGATTTAATTGTTTGCGTAAATCCTCTAGAGATCCATTAGTAGAGTTTTCTTCTACCTTCTCTTCCACTTTATCAGGACAAAACTCTAAAACAACTA
>JAAHGE010001008.1 GCA_010672635.1 Desertifilum sp. SIO1I2
GTTGCTTAAGCTGTGTGACCACGTGGACCTGCTTATCATGGTTTCGTGATCATGGCTATTGCATGCAGCCAGAGATGCAACCATAATGCTACAGCTGCCGCTGCTGCTGTTCCACGGTGTAGGTGACCGTGTCTGCTGCCAGCGGCTACAAGAACCTTGTCTTCGGTGCCGAGGCCTCTTATGACACAGCCAAGAGCGAGGTCAACAACTACGGGTTGGCACTAGGCGTGCATGCAGGTGACAGCCAGCTGGCCCTAAAAGTCGCGTCGTTCCTCGAATCACCAATCTTATCCTTATACCAACTGAGCCTCTCTCATCCTAAGCTAAACCCAGGATTGCAAGAATTTTTCCCCCTGCTGAGTGCTAAGTCTAGACACAGAACTCAGCACGCTGCTGCACTTTCAAAGATGTTCCAATTCCTTTCTTCCCATCTCCCCATCCCCCCATCCTCTTGATTCAGGCTCGGCGCTTGACCACAACCAAGGTAATATCGTCGTAGATTGTATGATCGCCGATATGTTGGCGAATATCCTCAACCAAAGAGGCGCGAATTTCTGAGCAAGAACGCGACCAATTTTGTTGAATGATGGTGATTAAACGTTCGATCCCGTAAAGAGCGCGATCGCTGTTTTCCGCCTCTGTTACACCATCCGTATATAAAACAATCCCATCCCCTGGATTCAGGTAAAGAGAATGTTGGTTCACAAAGGTACTAATATCTTCAACTAAACCAATGGGAAAGCCTAATTCATCCGTATCGATGCGTTCAATTTCTCCATTTTTTCTCACGACAATGGCTTCTTCATGTTGACCGCTTAAATGCAGATTTCCTTCCCAATAATCTAACAAAGAAAGCGTTAAATTTTTATGAGAATTCATCCGCTGGACATTTTGATAAATCGTTTGATTGAGAGCATTGAAGATTTTAACAGGGTCGCGTTCGTTAACCGCAAGCAGCGTCCGAACGGCGGTTTGTACCATGATCATTAAAACACCGCTTTCTAATCCGTGCCCTGTCACATCACCAATCCCAATCTTGACGCGATCTTCTCCTTGAAGAACATCATAATAGTCGCCCCCAACCTCGTTAGCAGCTTCCATAAATCCAGCGATTTCTAAGTCCGA
>JAAHGE010001009.1 GCA_010672635.1 Desertifilum sp. SIO1I2
ATTCATTTCCGTAACGCAGATCAGGAGATCGCGATCGCGATCTTTCTGCCAACGCGATAAGGGAAATGAATACAACTAGCCAAATTCAGCAGTTAGTTGAATTCCTCGCTAGTATCGCCTAACCGTTCGTCTGGCGACGGGAAAACGGATGAGTAAAAAGCAAAAGCTGTTGCAGCAAGTTCTGAACAATCCTAAAATGTTAGCTTCAAAGATATGGTGAGCTTAGTCGAAGCATTTGGCTTTACCCTAGCCCGTGTCAATGGCAGTCACCCTATTTTTACTCATCCGGACATTCCTGAACAGGTTAACATTCAGAGCGTTAAAGGGAAGGCGAAATCCTATCAAGTCCGGCAATTTTTAACCTAGGTCGAAATCAACAACTTAGGTTTAGAGGAAGATGTATGAAGGATTACCACATCAATATTTTCTACAGCGAAGATGATGAAGGATACATCGCCGATATCCCCGATTTGCGGTTTTGTTCTGCCTTTGGTGAAACCCCTATCCAAGCTCTTCAAGAATTAGAAATCGCCAAACAGATATGGCTAGAAACAGCGCGATCGCAAGGTAAACCCATTCCTCAACCCACCTATCGACCTGTTATTTCTCAGCTTTAATAGAAAAGGTTTTATTAGGGTAGAAATTGCCAGACTTTCAGGGACACCTCATCGGAAGTTTTCACGCTGCAATCGCTGAGGGGTTAAACCCGATTTTTGGATTTATAAAAAAGCGTACCCATTCCATAAGAAGAGGTACGCTTTTTTTTGAGAAAAGCCCCAGAAATTTATCCTCTGGAGACTTTTCTAGCTCGAAGAAGATTATTCTAAATCATCCTCATCGATGCCATCATCAATCATCAGGTCATCATCATCCAAGAACGAATCGCCCCGACGACCGCGACCAAAAGACTCGCCTTCATTAACCGGGCCGCGCGCAAAGTTATCGAAACCGCCATCTAGACGATAGGAACGAGCCGTGCGATCGTCAAGCACCACATCCTTGAGATCGTCCTCATACTCATTAAAGCCGGGATAATCCCCACCCAAGCTGGCGGCTTGCCAAGGTTTGGTGAGGGGGTCGCAGGTGACGTGGACGGTGGCCTCGGCCATGCAGTCGTCGGC
>JAAHGE010000101.1 GCA_010672635.1 Desertifilum sp. SIO1I2
TCACTACTAGTTATCAGTTCCTCTGCTTTGTTAAGCAGCAAATAAGCTCTTGAGCTTAAAAAATCATCGTAGGAATCTGTAAAAACGTCGGAAGGACAGAAATGTGATGTTAGTATTTGGTGAACTACTTTATCATCTGTGGGCATTTGACTACGATATTTACTAGGAGGCTTATTTCTTATTTTATTGTTATCACTTCTAGAAAGTAAAGTAAAGTTTGCCAAACAATTTATTTGATTATCATGATATTTGTGCAAACATTCTAAGTAATCTTTAGGAAAAATATGATGAAATTCCTTTCGATTGCCTATGGATAAAACCTTTTCTAGAGATATATTTGTTCCTTGTACAAAATTCAATGGTTTTCCCTGAGCCAAAAGTAAAATAAATGTTTTTGTTGCAACTGTACCCATACGAAAATAATTTTTCAGAAAAAAGCTTGTATCTAAAAATATATCAAAACATCCAAATTTATGATTTTCTCCAGCCTTAAGTTTTTGTAGTTATGCTAAATCTATATCAGTCATCTTAGCTCCGCCTCTTGCATATCTTTGAGAAAAACATGCACGCCAAAACCATTTTTTAATCTCTTGATATTGTTTTTGAGGTATGGGAGGTGGCTGTCGCTGCGACGAAGCAAAAAAAGAGGCTAGAACAGGTAAGATATTTTCCATAGGTAAAAACTTGATAGAGAAAATATTTAACTCATCTTTCAGAAAATCAATTGCTCTATATATACCTGTTTGAATTTCATTGAATTTTTCTCGCACTTCACTACCTGGAATGTTCATAAAGCATTTAGGTTCAGCACTATTTTTTACTACGGCAGAGCAACATTTTAGAAGTAGATCTGAACCTACTTCTTTGAATCCATATGGTTCAAGTTCTTCAGTGACTTCTTTAAATTTTTCTTGTAAATCAAATTCTTCACTCCAGTTCCAGACAGACAATAACTGAAAAGTATTTAATTCCACTCCTTGTTTATTTATTCTCTCAAAAACAGTCGCAACATTATTTGGTTCTTCATTCTCAAATCTTTCTAAAGGAATTTTAGCTTGATTAAACCGATCGATCAGATTATCTATTTGCTCTACTATAGAATTCAATGTATCTTCATCTATATTTCTAGCAAATCTTATGATGTTTTGAACATGTCTGCCTGAAAAAACTTCTTTCATTGGAAACAGTTTTGTCGGATCGTAATTGCTGCAATCTTCTAAGCATTTGAAGGGCACAGACTCTTTACTATTAAACTCAAAGAATAAATTAGTCCAATTAGGCATTTGACCATCTTCAGGAGTTAGAGAATTTTGAAATATACCAAAAATCGAAGTGATTCTCTGTTGTCCATCAAGCACATAATCTATAGGATACTCTGGATCATTCTCAGGAAGCTTATAAGGACCGAGGTTTCTTTCTGTCCGTAAACTGTTTCTAGTTCTCCAAAGTAGTACAGAACCAAAAGGAAAACCTTGATAAATACTGTCTATAAAACAGATTACTCGGTCAGTGTCCCAAACAAAACCTCGCTGAAAAGATGGAATTCTAATTCTTCCTCTTTCTAAATCATTGATCAAATTTTTAATGAAGTAGTGTGTGTCAGCCATAAAGTGTAAAATTGAATGCAGCTTGTGAATTTCTAGATTTTAATCCTTAAGCAGAAATACTTAAGACAAAGAAATGGCATTTTAATTTTATAGGTAGAGAAATCCTAACGCCAGCAGAGTACACTTTTATTCAAATTGTTATTATGAATACAAAATATACCTGCTTGAACAATTCTACACAACTTTTTGAAAAAGTTATTGTGGAGCGATCGCTTGCGGATGAACCACTATAATCTCATGAATGCTGCGGAAATCATTGGGGTTAAATGTCAGTAAGTGCGTTATGCCATGTGCCAACATAACGGCAACTAAACGTGCATCATGGACGCGCTTCCCTTGAACCAAGTAGCTTGTCACTAAATTGAGCCAGTGGGGGAATATTTCTGGTACTTCCTCAAGCTGTGGAAACTGAGTTAAAATTTGCTCAATTTCAGTACGGGTTTTCTCGATGCTCCATCCCAGACCATTAACTTGTGCTGGTCGAGTGGCAACAACCCAAAACTCAATAATATTCTGACTGGTAATGAAAACGCTATCCCCCCTACCCAGAAGTCGGGTGACAGAGATATCTGCTAGCGCTTGCAGGGGGGAGTTAGAATCGCTACTTCTCAGTAAAACATTGGTATCTAATAGATAAGTGGTCATTAGTCGTAGATATTTTCCCGTCGTAACGCTTCGTCTGGTAGATTAGGACCATCCTTGTGACTTTGTACCCATTGGTGAAATCGTTCCGCCCTTTCTTTGGGCGTAGCAGTTGCCCAAAATGGGAGTTCTGCGGAAACGGGAGACAGAATGAGGCGGTATTGCGTCGCCGTGCTATCGCGATCGCCTTCTATCTCTACCACAAAGCGAGTATGGGGTTGAATTGCCTGTAAAATCTCAGTAGGGAGTTGTAAAGTACCTGACTCGCTGACTTCAACGATCAAAGACATGGCGATCGCCTCCACGCAATTGAGTAAAGTAAAATGTCTGTCAGGATTCTAACGCTTCAAGGTCTTGAACTCAGACCCCCTCCCTCGAAATCAGTCCAGTAATTGACGAGCCAGTTGATTGTGTTTTTCTACCAAGGTTTCTAACTCAATTGTTGTCAAACGTCCCTTATCGACGACCTTGCGACCGTTAATAAAGCTATAATCAACCCGATTCACCTGACAGAAAATGAGGGCAGCAACTGGATCGTGTTGCGCCCCGGCAAATTCAGGGCGATCTAAATTAATCGCAATTAAATCTGCCGACATTCCCGGCGCTAAATAACCAATATCATCTCGCCCCAACACCTGCGCCCCGCCTCGCGTTCCCAACTCCAACGCCTCCCGCGCCGTCATCGCCTCTGCATCGAGTTCTCGCACCCGCGCCATCAAAAATGCAGTGCGTGCCTCATTCAACAGATTAGAGGTATCGTTGGAAGCCGAACCATCCACCCCCAAACCGACGGGCACCCGATGATTGAGCATCTTGCGGATGGGAGCCATACCACTGGCTAAACGCATATTACTACAAGGGCAATGCGCCACCCCCGTACCCGTTTTACCAAAATTTTGAATCGCGCGATCGTCCAACTGCACGCAATGGGCGTGCCAAACATCATTTCCCACCCAACCCACAGACTCTGCATAATCTCCCGGCGTCATGCCAAAGGTTGCAAGGCTATACTCAATATCCGATTTGTTCTCCGCTAGGTGGGTATGCAACCGGATACCGGGATGCGATCGCGCTAAGGCAGCAGATTCCCGCATCAAATCCTGGGAAACTGAAAAGGGGGAACAGGGCGCTAAGGTAATTCGCAACATCGCGTGGCGGTTGTTGTCGTGATATTGCTCAATTAAGCGCTGGCTATCTTTTAAAATATCGGCTTCCTTTTCCACCACCGCATCGGGTGGCAAACCGCCCTGGCTTTCCCCAACGCTCATGCTGCCGCGACTGGCATGAAACCGCAGCCCAATCGCCTGAATTGCCTGAATTTCATCATCAAGAGTGCTACCGTTGGGATAGATATACAGATGATCGCTCGCCGTGGTGCAACCCGACAGCATTAACTCCGCCGCCGCCATTTGAGCGCTAATGAACACGGCTTCTGGAGTCAGGTTTGCCCAAATTGGATAGAGCGTTTGCAACCAATTGAACAGATCGCAGTTTTGCGCCGCCGGAATCGCTCGCGTTAGGGTTTGGTAGAAGTGGTGGTGCGTATTCACCAAACCGGGCAGCACGACATAGCGGTTCTGTAAATCTAGCACTTCATCGGCAGTTTCCGGCAAGGTGGTCGTTGGACCAACTTGTTCGATCGTGCGATCGCGCACAAATATAGCACCATCCTGGATTTCCCGTCGGGCAGCATCCATCGTCACCAAAGTATGAATATGCTTAATCAGGAGAGTCGCCATTGGATTTTCAACCTCAAAAGATGCCTTGGGTTTACAGCAACTCGCTCCCTGAGTGATGTAGTTAAAATCACCGTTCAATGGCAAGCTTTCTCAGAATTTCCGCCACATCCCTACCAAGGCAACACTTCCCCGTTAGCGTGCCAAAACGTGCCTGTATTTTCCAGAGTTAACTCATCAACGCGCTGCAATAACCCCTTCACTGACTCTTCTGGCGTGATGCCACCTGCGGTAAAATCGGTCATGCGCGTTTGCACCAAACCCGGATGCAGGATCGCCACCGCAATACCGCGCGGTTTGAGATCGAGGGAAAGCGATTTTCCTGCCATCGACAGCGCCACCTTCGACATCCGATAACCGTAGGAACTGCCCGACGTATTATCCTCAATTGAACCCATGCGACTCGTCATTAGCACAATCTTAGAGCCATTTTTCAGCAGAGGTAAGAGGGCATGAGTCACCCGTAAAGGTCCTAGAGCATTTACCTCAAACTGCTCTCGAATGCTATCAAAATCTAAATCTGCCAGCGTCACCCGCTCAAGGATACCCGCATTATTAATCAACACATCAATCGGTGTATCGCCTAAACGTGCCTTTAAATCTGCAACCGAAGTATCTGAACTAATATCAATTCCAGCTTCGACTTGCACCCCAAGTTGCTGCAAATCTTCCGAAGCCGTACGACAAACTGCAATCACTCGCTCTCCCCGCGCTTGCAGTTGACGACAATATTCGTAACCAATACCTCGATTTGTGCCTGTAATCAGATAGGTTGCCATAGCCATTTTTTCGGTAAAACCCCCTCTACTCTAGCGCCCTCTCTAACCACTCCCGCGCCTTCTGGCTATCCACGGGGCGCGAAAACCAGTAACCTTGACCAAACTCGCATCCTAATTCCCGGAGTCTGTACAAATCAGCATCGGTTTCTATGCCCTCGGCGACCACATCCATTTCTAAGCTATGCGCTAGGGTAATAATCATCCGCACAGTTTCGCTCTGATGGGTTCTTAAATGTTGGACAAAAGAGCGGTCTACCTTCAAGGTATCAATGGGGAACTCGTGCAAGCGACTTAAAGAAGAATAGCCAATCCCAAAATCATCAATACACAAGCGTATCCCCAAATCCTTAAGCTGCTTCAGGCGTTGAGCCTCGGAGGTAAAGGTTTCTAAAATGCAACTTTCAGTAATTTCTAACTTTAGACCTTGCCTAGGAATTCCTGTCGCTTGCAAAATTGCTTCTAATTGGTCTAGTAACTCAACCTGTTTAAGCTGAATCACCGAAAGATTGACATTCATTACCAAAGAAGAAAGCTGAGGAAACTCGCGCAACCACTGGCCAAGTTGTTGACAGGCTTCTTGCAGCACCCACCCACCGAGGGGAATAATTAATCTTGTTTCTTCTGCAACAGGAATAAACTCAACAGGCGAAATTATGCCCCGTTGTGGATGATTCCAGCGCACGAGGGCTTCAAAACCGCGCAAACGTCCTGTTGATAGGGAAATAATGGGTTGATAGTGCAGGCAAAACTCCTGAGTGTCAAGGGCGCGGCGCAAGTCTCCTTCTAACTGAAGCCTAGCCGTTACCTGGGTTTGCATGACTGGATCGAAGACGGCGTAACAGTTTCTTCCCTGAGCTTTGGCGGAATACATGGCTGTATCTGCATCCCTCAAAACATGGGAGGCTTGTTGATAGGGGATGGCACTCCAAGCAATGCCAATGCTGACGGCGGTGAAGATTTCATAACCTTCAATGTGAAAGGGTAAAGTAAATTGAGCGTGGATGCGCCTAGCTACCTCAATGGCTTCTTCTACTTGTTTCAATTCTTCGAGCAGAATCGCAAATTCATCTCCTCCAAAGCGGGCGAGGGTATCGGAGGCGCGCACGCACTCTTGCAGCCGTTGAGCCACGCACTTGAGCAATTCATCCCCTAGGGAATGCCCTAAACCATCGTTGATCATTTTGAAGCGATCGAGGTCGATAAAGAAGACGGCGTAGAAGCTATTGGGATGGCGCTGATTGAGCTGAATGGTATGTTCGAGAAGCTGGATGAACAGGGCGCGGTTGGGCAGGTTTGTCAGCGCGTCATGAAAGGCGTCGTGCTGAAGTTTCTCGGTCGCTTGCATCAATTTGGTTTGGGTTTGCTGCAAGGCTTCGAGAGATTGCTGCAAAGATTGATTGGATGCTTGCAGGTTATTGTATAGCATGGCGTTTTCAAAGGAAATGGCGGCTTGAGCGCACAGCACGCTTAAAACGCGGGTGCGATTTGCATCCGTACCGGAATTGCTGGTAAAGGCTCCTGCTGTGAGATTATTTTCCAGGTAGAGGACGCCAATCGGTTGTTTGGTCTTAATCAGCGGCAAGCATAAGACTGAGGTGGGTTGGTGTTGAATAATGTAAGGATCGGCGGCGAATTGCGTTTCGGCTTTGAGGTCGTCGATGGCCAAGCTTTCTGCTGTACGGAAAACGTAGCGTACAATTGAGATGGGTAAGTTTGTACTCTCTTCTAGGGGGACAGATTCTAGCTGGCAGGTTTGACCGCTTGCACAATGGGCAACCTGGACTAAGCGATCGCCCTTGAGTAAGATTAAACAACCGCAGTCTGCCCCGGCATTCTCTAGCACCACCTGCATTAAGGTGACGATCAGTTGCTCCGGTAGCAGTTCTCCGGATATGGCTTGGGAGGCTTTAATCACTGCGGCTAAGTCTAGGGATTCGCTGGAACCGCTGGAACTGCTGGTAATTTGCGATCTAGAGATGAGGTTGCTGTTTTGCGGAGTGCGTTCTAGCGCGAGAATGGGTTGAAGCAATTGGGGATAGCGCTGTTCTAATTCGGTGATTTTCGCTTTGGCACCCCAACGGGCATAGCTATAATAGGCTTCTTGGAGATAACCGGCAGCAACTTTTTGTTTTCCCCACTGGAGGTAAAACTGGGCGGCGAGTTGGTAGGCGAGGGCGGCTTCTTGGAAATAGCGATTCCCGCAGGGATCGCTTTGCGAATCGCGCCGAGCGTTTTCAAGAGCGAGATCGTACAATTCAATAGCCTCTTTGTATTCTCCCAATACTCGATACCGTTCTGCTTCTACCAATTGCCACTTGTGTAAATGATTCATGGGGGCACAAGTTGCCCAATGCTGTAATTGGGTTTGGTTGGCTGTCACCTGCTGCCATTGCGACGCCTCGCGATTTGGATCGCTTAAGCTTGCCAGGATGACCAGAGAGTCATAAAAATAAAACGCAGGCTCAACAACAGTACCCACGCAGGCGCTTAAATGCTGTCGAGTTGTCGCCGCATTCTGTTGCGCTTGGGCAATTTCTCCCAACCAGAAATGCAAGATAAAACGGTGCAGGTAAAAGATACACAGCCGAAACCCATCGTTAGACGCTTGCACCTCTGCGAGTAAGGTTGCTTCGTAACTGGGTTGGCGCACGTCAATTTCTGCCTCAGATTCGCCCAGAAGTAGCCGCGCGGTTTCCCAGTAAATGTGGTAGTGTTTGCCTTGAGTGTCTCGGTTGAGTTCTTCTAACTGCTGGTGATAGGCGCGAATTTGCGGTTCGAGTTCGTTGAGGGGTAAACCCGACCAAAAAGCGTTTAAGGAAAAAACTTGCACCACATAAACAATAAATTGCAAATCCCCCGTTTCCAAGGCTGCTTGAAAGGCTTCGTGAAAAATGGGTAAAGTTTCCCGCAGGTGAGCGGTGCAGTGATAGATATAGCCTGCAAAGACATTAAAGGTGGCAGCGCGGATATTTTTGGCTTCCGGTTCCCGCGCCAGTTGATAGGCGAGTTGTCCAAATTGTTGGGCGAGGGTTAATTCTTGCCAAAGGACGTGCAATTGAAAGGCGTAGCTGACATAGCCGACGGGAGAAAATAGGCTATTGCCAAATTGAATGGAAAGTTTCACCTCTAACATGACGACAAACGGATACAGGGGCGAGCCACTCATGTAGCAGGCAGGCATAATACTATCGGCAATCTGCATAATAGCGATCGCGTGCGGGTCGCTCATTTTGGGCAAATCGACTAAGCTGACAATGGAGCGATCGCCAAGGGCAGAGTTAATCTCCTGACGGGCTTGTTGAATGTCTTCTGGGGTGGAAGTTTGGGGAAACTCGACGCCAAGCTCTTGCAACACCTGCGTGCCGATCGCGATCGCCTCGACAAATTGATTGCGGGCATTGAGCGATTGAATTTGCACCTGATAGACTTGCATCCGATCGAGGGGCGTTTGTGCCTGCTCGATCGCCGTTGCAATCCATCGCTCCATTTGGGTAAAATCGCCGCACAGCCAAGCGACTTCGGCGGCTAGGTTATGCAACGCTAAGGTTATTGCATAATGGGTCTGCCAACAGGTTTCGCCCAATAACATTAACCCCGATGCGGCATAGTCGCGGGCGGCTTGATAAGCAGTAGCGGCTCTGGCTTTGCGGGCTGCATTGAGGTTGAGTTGAGCGAGTTCGGAACGTTTGGCTGGCTCTGAAATTAAGTCAATTCCGGCGTTTAGCTGATTGACTAACTCAAAAATGCGCTCTTCTCTAGCTGCGGGAGAGAGGCGTTCGAGCAGGAGTTGTCCGATCTGGTAATGGGCGATCGCGCGATCGCTCCTGGGAATCAGCGAATAAGCCGCTTGCTGAACGCGATCGTGCAAAAAGCGATACGTCACCGCCTGCATCGCCGCTTGAGTCAACCCCTCTGTAGCTCCCAAATAGAACTTATAAACCTGGGTTTGGGGCAAAATTAATCCCTCCTGCAAGGCTTCCCAGAGGGCTGAGGCCGCTGCTGCTTCGGATTCCTCCGAAATTATCGTCAGCGTGGCTAAATCGAACGGGTCGCCCACACAGGCTGCTAATTTCAATAGGGTTTGGGTGGCAATCGGCAACTTCTGTAACTGTCGTGCCATCAACTCCACCACATCTTCGGTTAAGGCAGCCTCGCGCACGGGAGTAATATCGCATTGCCAATGACCGACTTGGCGATCGAAGGTAATAAAACCCTCTTGGTATAAGGTTTTGAGAAATTGAGTAGTAAAAAAAGGGTTGCCTTGCGTTTTCTGATACACCCATTCAGTTAGGGGTTGGGCGGCGACGGGCGAACAGGTGAGGGTATCGGCTACCAGTTGATTAATACTGGCGCGATCGAGGGGAGCCAGCGAAATAGTGTTGTAACTGGGAATATCCGCCAGCATCCGCATTAACGGGTGAGCGGGCGAGACTTCATTATCTCGGTAGGCTCCTAAAATTAATAAATAGCCTTGCTGAGATTCCGCCATCAGAAACCCAATCAGCTTTAACGAGGCGGAGTCTGCCCACTGCAAATCATCTAAGAAGAGGACGAGGGGATGGTTGGCGGTGGTGAAAACTTGAATAAATTTCCGAAATAAGAGATTAAATCGATTTTGCGCCGCACTTCCCGATAGTTCCAAAACGGGGGGTTGTTTGCCAATAATGCGTTCGAGATCGGGAATAGCCTCAATCATCACCTGGGCGTTTTCTCCGAGGGCTTGCAAAATCTTGGTTCGCCATTGTGCCAGTTGGGTGTCGGGTTCGCCTAAGAGTTGCCCCATGAGTTCGCGAAAGGCTTGGACAAAAGCCCAAAAGGGAATATTACGGTTGAATTGGTCGAATTTCCCTTTGATGAAGTAACCGCGCTGGCGGACAATGGGTTTATGGACTTCGTTGATGACGGCAGTTTTGCCAATTCCCGAAAATCCTTTGACCAGGAGTAATTCTGATTGCCCTTGGGCGGTGCGTTCAAAGGCGTCTAAGAGAGCTTGCACTTCGGCTGTGCGACCATAGAGTTTTTCGGGGATGAGAAAGCGATCGCACCGATCTTGTTGGGCAATCTCAAAATCTTCGATCCGCCCCGTTTCTTGCAGTTGCAAGCGACAGGTTTCTAAATCGCGAACTAGCCCTAACGCGCTCTGGTAGCGGTCTTCGGCATTCTTTGCCATCAGTTTGCTGACGATAGCCGACAAAACGACAGGCACTTCGGGATTAATGTGATGGGCGAGGGGTGCAGCTTTGGCAAGGTGAGCGTGAACTAATTCGCTCGGATCGTCCGACTCAAAGGGCAATTGTCCGGCGAGCAGTTCGTAGAAAGTTACCCCTAGGGAGTAAAAGTCCGTACGATAGTCAATGCCCCGGTTCATCCGTCCAGTTTGCTCTGGAGAGATATAGGCGAGGGTTCCTTCTAAGAGGTTGAGGTTCTGAATGGTTTGGGTTTCGCGCGGGAGCAGGGAGGCGAGGCTAAAATCAATCAGCTTGACTTGTTGGGTTTGGGGGTTAATTAGGATGTTGCTGGGTTTAATATCTTTGTGAATGACTCGATGCTGGTAGAGTTGCTCCAGCACTTGCGCCAGTTGAATAGCAATGTTGAGAAAGTCGGCGATAGAAAGGACGCTTTGAGCTTCAATCCATTGTTCGAGGGAGATTCCGCCAAAGTCCTCCATGACTAAGGCATAGCCGTTCCGGTAGGGTTCTAGGCGATAGAGTTGAATAATATTGGGAAGGTTTAGCGATGAGGCGATCGCGTATTGGTTGCGAAACTGTACGAGTTCGCTGAAACTGGGATATTCATTCTGTAACAGTTTGATGATAACGGGTTGAGCTTCTGATGCTCCCTGGCAACGATAAACCAAAGTTTTAGTGCTGGCATAGAGTTGTTCCAGGATTTGATATCCGATCGGTTCCACCATAGAGGTACTCTGCTGGCACATTAACAATTCATGAATTTATTATTGCCTTTCTCAATGGGCTTATTTTTCGAGCAACGCATCGTTTCCATCGATCTTGTTTAATCTTAAATCTGTTTAGGAGGTTGATGGCTCGTAAATACAATAGCGATTGCGCCCTGATGATTTAGCTTGGTATAGCGCTCGATCGGCTTGAGCAATCAGCATCTCCCAAGAGATATCCAATCGAGGAATCAGACTGGAGATGCCGATACTCAATGTAATATGAGGAACTAGGGGCGATCGCTCATAAGAGAGTTGCCGATTTTGCGTAAGAATCCCGATGCGTTCGGCAACTTGAACGGCTCCCCGCACGTCCGTATTGGGAAGAATGATCGCAAACTCTTCGCCGCCATATCGTGCCAGCAAATCGTCTAAGCGTTGGATCGCTTGGTTTAAGAGTTGGGCAACCTGCTTTAAGCATTCATCTCCAGCTTGGTGTCCGTAGTAATCGTTATAACCTTTAAAGTAATCGATATCGCATAAAAGAAGCCCTAGGGGAAGTTGAGCCAACAGCAGCCGCTGCCATTGCTCTTTTAAATAAGTATCAAAATGTCGCCGATTGGAGACTAAAGTTAAACCATCTAACGTTACCATTCGATAGAGTTCGCGGTTAGCTGCTTCTAATTCGTTGGTACGTTCGGCTACTTTCAGTTCCAATTGATACGAATAATTTCGCAACTGTTCGTAGAGGCGAGCATTTTCTAAGGAAATTGCCGCTTGACAGCAAAGAAAGTTGAGAATTTCGACGCGATCTG
>JAAHGE010001010.1 GCA_010672635.1 Desertifilum sp. SIO1I2
TGACGAATGGCGACATCCTCACGAGTTGCCAGTTAGTTGTTGCTAACCCCAATACGCCAACTGAGGTGTTATGGCAGTTAGGAAAAGAGTTTCCCCAACAACTTCTAGAAAATCCTGTATTACCGCTTTTATTTCTAGAACGTCTAAATTTAATCAATGAAATTCCCACAGACACTTTAGTCTCTCTATTTAACTTAGAGACAGTACCAGATTACCTACAACAGGGATTACTCCAGGCAAATGTTTGGATTCGAGAGGAATTTGTAGAAAACCCAAATATACAGCACTTTCCCCTATTACGAGGTACAGTAACAATGAGCTAATCAACTGTTTAGACTAGCCATTGCTGGATTGAGTGTACTGCATTACTACCGGAAACGCTGTATCAGTAAGTATTCTGAAACTACTAGCCCAAGATCCAGCGATAGATGTTCGAGAAAAGATTGCAAATAACCCCAACACGCCAGTACATCTACTCGAATTATTAGCCCAAGATTTAGATGCGGGGGTTCGACAGACAATTGCAGATAATCCTAACACGCCAGTACATCTACTCGAACTCTTAGCCCAAGATTTAGAGGCGGGGGTTAGAGGAGCGATCGCCCACAACACAAACACACCGATTAGTATTCTTGAACTGCTAGCTAATGATACAGATGCAAGAGTTAGAAGAGCGATCGCCCACAACACAAACACACCGATTAGTATTCTTGAACTGCTAGCTAATGATACAGATGAGTGGGTTCGATATGCGATCGCCAAAATTCCGAAAATACCTGTTCGTGTTCTAGAACAGCTAGCATCAGATCCAGATGAGTGGGTTCGAGGGGAAATCACATATCACCCAAATACCCCACTCGATACACTCAAACGTTTAGAGAGCGATCGCGATCCTGATGTTCGCGAAGCAGCCCAGGTTAAATTGAAAGAACGATTTCCCGAACTGGCATAGGTGCAAAGATGGCGATAGATTCCCAGGTGCGACAGCAAGCCAGTAACCCCAACACGCCACCCGAACAACTGCGAGAACTGGCAGTTTGTGAGGATGTCGCCATTCGTCAGTTAGTTGTTGCTAACCCCAATACGCCAACTGAGGTGTTATGGGAGTTAGGGA
>JAAHGE010001011.1 GCA_010672635.1 Desertifilum sp. SIO1I2
GTGCTGAGTTAAAACCGAGTGAGTCCAATCTTTTGAGCAGTTCAGTCTGTCCTAACCTTACTGAGTACAGCTATAAATAATCCATTGGATTTTCCGCAAGCTAGGTTTAGGCGCATTTTCTAGTTCAACGTTTAGATATTGATTGTATTGGAGATGCTGTCGCAGTTGAGCAGGCGTAAATGTGGGTAACGGACATCCCGCTTTTTTAAACGCTGCGATAATCGTATCGGGTAAAGGCGGATTTGGAATATCAATTCCATCGGCTTTAAGAGGTTCAACTAACTGTCGCCACCAGCCACCAGAGAGAACCTGAATTTGTGCTGGCGTTACCCAATGGGTAGAAGAAATGGTTTCCTGAATTCCCTGAGTTGCGGGATGTTCTACCGCCGAACGGAGAACCGGACGATGATATAAAAGGGGGATAACCTGCTGGGGAAGGTTTTCTAAAACGGGATGGACGGTGACAGGATCGAGCGGCCAGAGTTGGTAGAATGCTTTGGGATCGTATAAGCCGATATCTTCTACTAAGTCTGCGAGTAGGTTAGCGTAGGCGGGTGCGAGAACATGGCGCACTAATAGGGAATTCCATTGCGCCCTGGGTTTGTCCTTTCCAGTCTGACCGCGATCGCTGCTAAGATTATCTCGCGAACTGTTGAGATTAAAAAAGCCATTCAAGTGAACGCTTAAGCGCGACTCCAAAGGAAGCGGGAGAAAACAATACACCTTCCCGCTAATGGGGGGAAGTTCCTCTAGGGTACTCTTGGCAGTAATTCTAGCAGCCGCCCCCGCCCAAGGAATTACCTTTTCCTGACTGTCGTGGAGTGCGAGGATAGCGCTTTCAAGTTCCGTTCCCGCATCAATACAAATCAGTTGAGTAACGCGCCAAACTTCCTGTAAGGTTTGTTCTGGGGTAACGGTTTCGATCTCATGGCGATAGGAAACGGAAACTAGCGTATTATCATTTTCCCTACAGCCTTGAATTAAGCGTTCTGGGGAGGCTGGGAGAACCGCCAGCACCCTTTGACGCGAGTTTTGGACTTCGCAGAGGTTTTTTGTGGTAATCGCCAAAATCTCTTGACGCTTCCCGAAACCCGTCGCCGGG
>JAAHGE010001012.1 GCA_010672635.1 Desertifilum sp. SIO1I2
AATAAATTCCACCTTTTCTCAAGAGGAATCAGTAGTCTTTTGTCAAGGCTGGTGGTAGCGATGCTTCTTTAAAGCTTTTTCAGATAAGGCTTTCAAGATTATTACAAAAGATGTGAGTAATGCATAGCTCCTAGTGGAGGGAAGTTAGATTAGGATCGCTATAGATCGAGCATTCTAGCCGTTTGTTCCTCTTCCCCCTGGGTTTTCAGCAACGCCGCCAGCTTGCGACGCATCAAAATTCCAGGTTTATCAGTAAACATATGCTGTTCTTGTTGAAGATCCAGGGGGGTATCATAATCAGTGGTTTCAAGTACCGCAATATCTTCTAAGGTGACAGCGCGATCGAAGGCGATAATATCGCTAGCTTTTGCATCGGCTTCGGTATCGTTGCGCCAGCAAAACTGAATGACTTGAGAAGTCGAATCATTAATTGGGGTTGCAGAGGTAATAATAGTATGAATTAAACCATTGGGGTAAGTAATCTGTAACTTACGCGTAAAGGGCATATACCAAGTCATTTCCAAGATCCGAACCGTTTCTGTTTCTGCCATTTGCAGATTTTTTTGTTGCAGAGGAGAATTGAGAACGGGTAATACTGATTTAACCCGAATTCCAGTTTCAGTTTCTTCTATTACATCGTAGTCAGGAGGAATCGGATTTGCTGCATCTCCAAACGTATTTTCGTGTACGAAGTGAGGATGAGCATTATCAAAAGAATTTTCCATAATTCGCAAACCACTACAGCGCCACGGTTCGTAAAACTCTGGAATGCACCGCAATTTTGGATCGCCAGCTTCGGGAAATTCCGGAATATTAGCGATGGGTTCGTCAGCTAAACAAACCCAAGCGTAACCATAGCGTTCGGTGCAGTGATAGGCTTTAACGAAATAGGTTTTAGGGATAATTTCTGCTGCGATCTGCGGAACTTTTACACAGGTTCCTGACGCATTAAATGTCCAACCATGATAAGGGCAACTTAGGTTTCCTTCGATAACTTTACCTTTTGATAATTGGGCAAAAAATAGCACTTTGGTTAGATGCAACAGGCAAACCTGCGGCTGTCGCCGATCGATGCTGTCATCGTTCTGCCCAATTATC
>JAAHGE010001013.1 GCA_010672635.1 Desertifilum sp. SIO1I2
AATCTCGATTTAGCCTCAGTTATGGTGCGCTTGCGATGCAAAAGTTTCTGGGAGAGGATGTTAATTCCCGCGTTTGTCTTCTTCTTCCAGAAACTCTATCCTTTTGAGTGGGTCAATAACCCCAAATTTTCGTTCCGGGTACTGAAGACTTGACTGCTAAGGCTAAGGCACAATCATCAATTAAGGTTTGACGAATGCATTCTAAGCCACCAATCCGTTCTAATGCGGCTTGTTTGATTAATATACAGCCCCCCGCAGCCCCGGCGATCGCATTTTTGGGGTTATTGACCCACTCAAAAGGATAGAGTTTCTGGAAGAAGAAGACAAACGCGGGAATTAACATCCTCTCCCAGAAACTTTTGCATCGCAAGCGCACCATAACTGAGGCTAAATCGAGATTCTCTTGTGTTGCTTTTGATACTAGCCGTTGCAAGTTTGCCGGATCGTGACCGATATCTGCGTCGGTAAATAGGATGTAATCGGGTGAATAGTTTTGAGCAAAATTCACCCCTTGCTGCATTGCCCAAAGTTTACCAGACCAACCGGGGGGTAAAGGTTCGGCGAGGATAACCTGGAGTTGCGAGGATTGGCTGGCGGCGGCTTGGGCGATTTGTGCGGTACCATCCGTACTGCGATCGTCTACTAGGATAATTGTCAACTCTCCGGGATAATCTTGAAGTAAGAGCGATCGCACTGTCTCCCCTATCGTCTCCGCCTCATTGCGCGCCGGAATCACTGCACAAATGCGCGGTAGATTCGCCAACTCTGGATGCGGTACCGCTTGTTCGAGTTGCGGTTGACATCGCCAGAACCCACCCCGAAATAATAATAGCCCAATCCAAATCGCCAGAGAGAGGATTGCAATACTTAAGATCGATGCATTCATCTTTTACCCATCATCCCAGCAATCGCAATCCATCATGACATACTACGGTATCTTGCCTCAATAAATATTGATTGTCCTACGTGAAATCATAACGCCTCTACCCCCAAGTATCGCTCGATCGAGCAATTTTCATGAATTTCAACTGTATTTTTACTGATTTATAACTCTTGTCTTTCAGTATTTTCTTGGTTTTCTCGGTTGCCCTTTGTTG
>JAAHGE010001014.1 GCA_010672635.1 Desertifilum sp. SIO1I2
GTGGGCGATAGCTATTTAGAGTTTATATTGCCAGGAATGGTGGCGCTGTCTTCCATGACGATTAGTTTTACGGGGACGGTTTTCTCGATTTGCGGGGAACGCCTGTATACTAAAACCTTTGAAGAGATGCTGTTAATGCCGATTCATCCCCTGGCGCTACATATTGGCAAAATGCTAGCAGGGGTGGTTCGAGGGTTGTTAACGTCGGGTTCGGTGATGCTGGTGGCGATTATTTTTACTGGCAAAATCTGGAGTTTTCTCAATCCCTTATTTATTTTGTTGTTAATTCTCAATTGTGCCGTGTTTGCAGGTTGGGGTGTGGTTGTGGGCTTAGGGGTGAAGTCCCTGGAGGCGGTGGGACTCTACAATAATTTTGTAATCGTTCCGATGTCGTTTCTGGGGGCGACGTTTTTTGACCCCGCAACGTTACCTGCAACGATTAAGCCCATTGTCTATTTAATCCCCCTCACCTATACCAGTATGGGTTTGCGGGCTGCGGCTTATGATTTATCGCAATTCCCCTGGTATAGTATCCCGGTTTTGGGCGTGGCTGCGATCGCCTTCTCCGCCCTCGGTGCGTACAAGTTCTCGCACCAGCAAGATTAAGAAGATGGGAGGTTGCGACTCACTTCTCAGGAGACTCAGCACTTAGAAGTTAGTCCACTTTTTCTAAGCATTGTTCGTCTAAGAGGAACGCGCCTTTGGTGAAGCGCACGCCCCAACCTCCAGGGCGACGTTCGAGAATGGTTCCTTCTTCTCCAAGTTGCACCACGTTGGGGGGGCGAAGCATGGGTTTGGGTTCGGCGGTTTTAACGTAGGGAGGAACGACGATCAAACGAACGCGATCGCCGATTTGCAATTCTTGAGCCATAACTACCCCTAGGGAACTGAGCAGATTCTTTGATAATAGCTCTCTACGTCAGCATAGGGATCGACGGGGGGATAGAATGACCTTGGCTTTGGGCGAGGCTCTAAAATACCAGGGGTAATCCCAAAATGGCAACCCTAGAGAAAGGTTAACTGAAGAGACTTAACCTTTGCCCGATCGAGTTCGTTAGTAACATCCAATTTGTTATGACGGGTCGCAAAT
>JAAHGE010001015.1 GCA_010672635.1 Desertifilum sp. SIO1I2
GATCGCAGCGCCAAAGGGATAAGTGTTTTTTATAAAATGCTTCCGCTAATCTGAGTCAATCTTGCTCAACAGCGGGTGATGGATTCGCCGATCTTTGGCATCAATTTAAAATATGATTCAAGGCAAGACTCTAGTTTTGCCTTGAATCGTGGTAACACCCCATTTCGTTTCATTTTCTTAGCGTTCTTGCACGACTAAGTTATACCGGAAGCGATCGCCAGCATCTTTGGAACCCACCCAAACGCGATACGAGCCTGAAGGCCAGTTGGTATCCTCTAAAATCGTATTGGGGTTCATGGTCGTACTTGTAACGCAACGCATCCCATCGGGTCCTTGGATGACCAGAGTGGCTTCATTGGGCGTATTGACCCGAAATTGCAGGGATGGAAAGTTATTTTGTAATTCAATAATATGATCGGGATTGGTGCCGCCATAGCCAATGCAAAAGTTATTATAGCGGTCGGTGTTGGCGATGGTGGAAAGGGAAACCGAACCCCCAGTATTGCCCGAAACGCTGGATCTGCGGAAGCCAGTCGCTAGGGATAACCCTTCAAAATTGGCGGTTTGTGCCAATAGAGGAGTTGCACTCAACGTTGCGATCGCGATCGCTAAAACGGATTTAGACCAAAGTTGCTGAATCATACACGCGCCTCCACACTCCGAGCATTAAGTCTGCCTCATTCCAAATTAGAACAGACTTGGCTTTGTTCGCTTCAGCCAACCAGGTGCTGTTTTGCCAAGCTCAGGGCTTACTTTATTTTGACTTCAAAGACGCACCCTCAATCGCTAAAGTTCCGCCAAGTCGAACCCAATCGCTTAAACCTCCATCCCTACTCGGAATTTCTACCCTCTTCAAGGGACAATTGCTTTACGCCATACCTTACAACGGTAGAGAGGGATTTCCACCAATTTCGCCAGGAGAACTAAAGATGTCCGTTCTTGCCTTAATTGTGGCTTTAATCGGTGCGTTGTGGGTAACGCAGATTTTCGTCATTGCGCCAATTGACTTTATTGATTGGTTCTCGTTTCCCCAATGGCTGATTCTCCTCGTCACTTTAGGTCTGTTGTCGTGGTTGATTGGAGATTAAGT
>JAAHGE010001016.1 GCA_010672635.1 Desertifilum sp. SIO1I2
CATGACGAAGCAGGCGAAGAAGCCCGCGCCGCTGCCGTTGCAGGGTCCGTTTCCGACCCAGACGCAGCGCGAGTGAGAAGAGTCTGCGTTCATGATTAAAGAGTATCAATCGGGCTGCTTCTTAGTGTAACGAACCCGAAACCCCAGGATTTACCGTGAAAAAACGAGTCACGCTTACCTTCCCCAAACGTTCCGTACACATGCCCGTTACCTATCGCTTGGCGAAGGATTTTAACGTCGCTGCCAATATTATCCGCGCCCAGGTTGCCCCCAATCAAATTGGGACGCTAGTGGTAGAGTTATTAGGCGATATTGATGAAGTTGAAGCCGCCATCGAGTGGATGCGATCGCAAGATATTGGCGTTTCTGCGGCGAAAGGCGAAATTCTCATTGATGAAGAGGCTTGCGTTCACTGCGGCTTATGTACGGGCGTGTGTCCCACAGAGGCGTTAAGCTTGGATAAGGATAGCTTTCGCCTCACCTTCACGCGATCGCGCTGTATCGTCTGCGAACAATGCATCCCCACTTGTCCAGTACAAGCCATTTCCACGAATTTATAGTCAATGGTACAGATTCTTCCAGCCGAAAAACTCACCCTCTACGACTTAGAAAAGCAATTTAACCTGCAATTGGCAACAGAGGGGCCATTTTTTCAGGAGTGGAAAGACCCTTTACCGCCCATAACCGACTCCGAACACCAACATCTAGAACGCCTGAAAGCCAGTTATTTGCACCTTGCCAAACGCCCCATGCTAGAAGAGATGGTGAAAATGGTGGTGTTATCTCCCCTATTGGATATGGCGGGTTTTTATCTCCCCCCGTTCTATAGTACCAGCGAGGAATCCATAGAAATTCGCGAAGAAGATCGGGGCGTTGTTATCCGGGGCAAAATTGATGTTTTAGTCTTGCAAGACCAATTGTGGATACTGGTGATTGAATCAAAACGCGCTAAGTTTTCTCTAGAACCCGGAATTCCTCAAGCTTTGGTCTATATGCTTGCTGAATCAGTTTCAAGAAAATAAAGTTACTGCCATTGGTGACTAAGCCAAACAGCGGTTTTTCCGGGTTAGGGTTAGCCAGCATAA
>JAAHGE010001017.1 GCA_010672635.1 Desertifilum sp. SIO1I2
TCTAATGTATTTTTTGGTAGTTTAAGAAAATCTTTATATAGCTACTTTAGTAATGTATACGTCTAACTATAGATTCAATTACTTCTTTTTGATGTTTTTCTTGAAGTCTGTTTTGTCATCTAAAACAATTCCTTTCGTAATTAATTGATTATCTGATTCATCGACACCAAATATTATTACTCCTCCAGATTTATTTGCCATACCGATAATGTGCTTTGCCAGTTTAGAACTATCAATCCATTCCCCCTTAAAATCCAAATCATCATATTCTCCTGTATTATTAGCTAACAACTGACGCAGAGATTCCCGACTGGGGTTTTCAAATAATTTAGCAAAATCTTCTTTGATTCCTTTCTGTACTTTGTCGCCACTCATTTAATTATTTACCTCTAGTTTAATTCAATAAATACTTTAAAATAAAGTTGTCTAAAGCAACAATTGTTTAATCAATATCCTCATAAAAAATCATGTTAATTTTGTACAACTAATTTAGACGTGCCCTATAACAATTGCTAAATCTTGAAGTCACTAACCTTTTTCTAAGCTCAATTAACTCATCCACTTCCCCCTTACTCAATCCCTTTTCTACCACATCCTCCCCCAACCTGTCCAACGATTCTTCATACAAGTCCGCCACCTCCAACCGTCGATTCTTCAAAAACACATTTTGCACCGCCCATAAAAACTATATCTAATTCATATTAAGCTGACATTAGCCAATACGCCTCAATTTCCATCAAATTCTGTAAAAATACCAGCAAATTATTCGGTAACTTAGTTAAACGTTAGAGTGAGTTAACGTAGAAAATATCCTTTGTTACTGTGGAAAAAGTTTAGTCTCAATATCCAAAACTTTAGGGTTACGTGCTTGCATATACTTAACCCATTCCCAGCATACCCATTCTCGAATCAAGAAATGGTTTTGTTGCAAATATGAAGCCCATTCTGGGTGAATAATAATTGCATTGCATTCTGACCTATCTGTTGAGTCAAAGCAATATAGCGGTTTATGAGAATCAAAATAAAGTCTTGCTAGGCGAGGTATTTCCCTGTCTACACCATGATCGATATCTACCCCTTTC
>JAAHGE010001018.1 GCA_010672635.1 Desertifilum sp. SIO1I2
TCTCGGAACTCGGAACTCGGAACTCCCTACTTACCACTCCAATGAATGACTCGCTTTTCCAGCATTAAAAACAACACATTCAAACCATAGCCCAACAACCCCGTTACCAGAATAGAAGCATACATATCCCGAACATTCAACACTTGTTGAGCATCAATAATTCGCTTACCCAGTCCTTGTTCTGTTCCGATAAACATCTCAGCAACAATGACAATCACCAAAGCAATACTAATGCCACTCCGCAAACCAATGAACGTCTGCGGTAAACTTTCCATTAATAATACATCCTTAAACACCCGCCAGCGATTTGCCCCCATGACCTTCGCCGCTAAAATCCGAGATTGCTTGGCATGAATCACCCCGTAAGCACTATTAAAGACAATTAACAAAAAAGCGCTAAACCCAGCAATCACCACCTTCGATAAATCGCTAACCCCAAAAAATAGAATAAACATAGGAATTAGCGCACTCGCGGGAGTAGAACGGAAAAAATCAATTAAGAACTCCACGCTGCGATAGAGTTTCTCCGAACTCCCCAACGCCACGCCCACCGGAACCCCAATTAGCGCCGCCGTTACAAATGCGCCAAACGTTCTTAAGACCGTGGTCCCAAAATCGATCGCCATAGTGCCTGTTACCATCGCCTGGAATAAGGTTGCGATCGTTGTCCAGGGAGTTGGTAACAAGACTGGATTCACCCACCCAGAAATGGCAATTAGCCACCAGAGAAGCAGTAAAACGAACACCCCAACCAAAGGCAGAAACCGATCGAGATGCTTCGCTAAAGAGAGTTTAGGAACGCAACGCCCAGAGGAATAGCTAGAAGTTGTCATTTCCGCATCTCCTGACGAAAAATTTCTAAACAGTAACGGCTAATTTCTACAAATTCTGGGGAAGAGAGAGTTTCAAACGTCCGAGGGCGAGGGGCGTTAAATGCCACCCTCTCGACTAACCGCGTAGGACGCTTGCTGAGGAGTAAGATCGTATCGGCCAAGAAAACCGCTTCTTCTAGGTTATGCACCACCATAAACATCGGAATTTGGGCGGTCATAAAAATTTCTTGGAGTTTGTCGCGGAC
>JAAHGE010001019.1 GCA_010672635.1 Desertifilum sp. SIO1I2
ATCGCCTGCACGTAATCTAGCGTACTGGGGCGACGGGGATGGCGAGCCAGTTGCAGCCGTTGGGAAGGCGAAAGCCCGGTAAAAATTTCCTGGCGCAGTTGATCTTGCTTATGAGATACACAAACGGGGTCAGACAGTCGCTTTAATCGATCTCGATCCCCAGCGAGCCTTGGATGTATTTTGTGGTTTGCCGAGTGCAAAGAGTGAAAACTCTATTGTGCGGGTGTTGAGTAAAGAGTTTGATGGGAACTGGCCCCTAGTCCCCGCTTGGGGAACCTCTAGTATCGAGGTTTGTCAGGGTCATCCGAGTATGGCGCAGGTCACGAATGATTTGGTGATTCGCCGTCGAGGAGAATACGTGCTAGCCGATCGACTGCATAGCTATCCTCTACCTCACGATGTCATTATCCTGGATTGTCCGGCGACGATTGGCATTATTTGCGAAAATGCGATCGCAGCGAGTACAGGGTTGCTAGTTCCCCTGCAATTAGAGATGAAAGCCGTTTCAGGCGTCGCGGACTTAGTGGAATGGCTAATTGGAATTGCTGATGACTTAATGCTCGATCCGCGTCCGCCCATATTGGGACTGATTCCCAGTTTGTACGATCAAAGCCGCGCCATCCATCGCCAGTATTTACAGCAACTACCAGAGATCGCAGAACAACTCAAAGTCAAGCTCTATCCTCAGATTCGAGATTCATCTGAGTTCAAGAATGCCAGCGCCAATGGTTTACCTTTGCAAAAATATCGACCGGCACATCCGGCATGTAAAGAATTTAAGACCGTTGCTGACGATATCGTGACTTTAGTGCGGAAAGGAAAACTTTAATGGCAAAGCTTCCCAAAATTAGCGAACGTTTTACAAGCGCAATTCAAGCCACTGACCAAGCGCAGCGAATTGCCCAACTCCAAGCTGAAATTGAAAAACTGCGAGCGACTCAATCCCCAGAACTCGAACAGCAACTCGAACAGTTAAGGAAACAATTGATTGCAGAAGAAGGGGAGCTAGAAATTGCCATCGATTTAATCGATCCCAATTGGCAACAGCCTCGCCAGACCTTAACATCTGAGAGTATT
>JAAHGE010000102.1 GCA_010672635.1 Desertifilum sp. SIO1I2
GAGAAATGTTTTATCTCAAAATGGTGACCTTTAACGATAACATGGCAGCCGTCACGCTAGAATTTCGTCGCAAGATTGGAGAAAAAGAACGTCTAGGACGCCAAAGCCAAATGTGGCATAAGTTTAGCGAGGGGTGGAAAATTGTCTCCGCTCATGTTTCTTTTTTACCCGATTGAATTTTATACAAATCTCTGTAAAATTGCTGAGATTTTTTCCTCAGTATTTGTCCGATCCGTATATTCCCCCTATCCCCAATCTTTGATTGAGATTTAACTTAGAAAAGAATCTCTCAAATCCTGCATTAATTTAAGATTCAGTAATTTTTCAAAACACCCGCCCTGCCCTAACCCGGTTCCATGATAAATTAAGAATATCTTAAAGATTCAATTCTCCAGAGCTTGTTTTCGCCGCCCCATCCTTGCTAGCCCGTACGCCCCTCAGTAATAACGCTGAGGATACGCTTAAGCTGCCTCTAATCACGCTCCGCTTTACTCAACATTACCTTCGCGGATAAGCGCTATGAACCCGAACCTCCTCCTCTCAATTTTGCCCCCCAACTCTACACTGACTTCGTTTCAGCAATCCCTTTTAGTCATTGTTCCCACCGAACAACAAGCAGCTCGCTTTTGGATCGCCCTAGAAAAACTGTTGTTGGGCAATATCTGGTTATTAGAAGAATTTGACTGGCTGGTTGTCTACTCAGCTGATGGGCATTGTTGCGAATTTGTCAACCTTCACTTTTTTCTGGATTTCTTGCTCAATTAAGCGATCGCAAGTGAGGTTGACCTCAAGCCTCTGGCAAGGCAAGAATCGCTTGCAATTGTTGTTGAAACGTTTGAGGCTGTTGTTCTCCGGAAATTTCCCCCAATATCTGGTAAGTTTCTATCGGAAACTGGCACACCAGATAAGTCGGCCACTGCATCCCAACTTTTCTAGGGTACTGCGCTAAAAGGATGTGGCGATACTGTTTATAGGTCGCTGTATCCTGCATCTTAACATCTACCATCGTCAACCCCATCTCCTCAACTAGGCGACGGTCGAAACGCGACATCTGCTGACAAGTCGCGCAGGTTAAAGAAGAAAATTTAATGACAACAAGATGCAAGACGAGATTGCCAAAACGCTGCATTTTATCGTAGCGAGAAATTTAAAAATAAAAAACCCCCAGTTGTCACCGACCGGGGGAATCAAAATCAGGGTGCATCTACCAATTCCTTATTCTGGGAAGACTCAAACCATCCGGAGAAAACGCGTTAAATTCCTTGCGCCTTCCTCCGATCGCAATAACGGGTAACTTTTTGCACGCGATCGCGTCTAGGAACCCCTAGGGAAGTCATTGTCTCAAGCAATGGCTAATGAGAATCAATGACTTCCCTGAATTTAGAAGCCGAGGGATGTATGGAGATTATAGCGACTCCATCCAAGTCATCATCCCCGGAACGTCGCTCAATTTTGGGACATAAACGGGAGTTCACAAAGGCTGTGACTCAAGAATTTCATCTTTCTGTCACCCCAGTAGGAGCAGACAAATATTTGGTGCGAACCGAATTAGTCGCCCCAGGCGTTAGACTCGCAGAGGAACAAGTTGAATGGCCGATTGACGAATGGCTCAATCAGGCAAAACATCTATTAAACGATCCGCTGACGGGATTATTACAAAATCAAGACCGCCACCGCTACTCATCTTTATATCACTCCACCGCCGATCGAGACGATTTCGGGGAGGAAACGATCGCCACAGCTAGCGTACCCACCAGTCTAGTCAGTCTGGGGCAACAACTGTACGCCGCAATTTTTCAGGGCACCCTCCACGATAGCTGGATGATGGCCCAAGCGATCGCCAATCACAGCGGCGAAGTCTTGCGCCTGCGTTTGGGACTCAAGGATCGCCGCTTGGCTCGCCTTCCGTGGGAAGTCATGCACGCCGGGGGATTAAACCCCATTGAAGGATTTCGTCCCCTCGCCACAGGAACCGATGTGGTGTTCTGTCGCTATCAACCCATTTTTACAGGTATAACCCCCCTAGAGACGCATCAGGGCCCCTTAAAGATCCTAATGGCGATCGCCGCCCCCACCGATCGAGAAACCCTAGAACTCCAGCGCGAAGCGCGTCACTTGCAGGCTGAACTGCAAACCCCTGCCAGCGCAAACGCCCCAGAAATCCAGTTAACCATCCTCTCGCAGCCCGATCGCGAACAACTCGCTCAAGCGCTAGAACAGGGAGATTATCAAGTTTTTCACTATGCCGGACATAGTAACTTAGGGGCATCGGGAGGCGATATTTATCTAGTCAGCGAGCGTACCGGACTCACCGAAAAGCTGAGTGGCGAAGACTTAGCGGGCTTGCTGGTAAATAATGGGATTCGCATGGCCGTATTTAATTCCTGTCGCGGGGCAGATGCGGCGACGGCGGAATGGTTTGATGAGGATCTTGGCCCCAGTATCGGCGAACGCAATTTAGCAGAAGCTCTGGTCAGGCGGGGAATTCCGGGCGTTTTAGCAATGGCAGAACGCATCCCCGATCGGGTAGCGCTGACGTTGAGTCAGTTATTTTATCGCAATTTAAAACAAGGATATCCTGTCGATCTGAGTTTGAGCCGAGCGCGGGCGGGGTTAATTGCAGCTTACGGTTCCCATCAACTTTATTGGGCTTTACCCATTCTGTTTTTACAGCCGGGTTTTGACGGTCAATTGCTCGCTACTGCCCAAGAGGAACCTCAAGAGAGTGTTGGGGAAGACTTCCCGGAAACGGTCTCGCATTCCCTGAGCGAGACGATCAATCATTGCCTGCAACAAATTGCTGCCAATCCCCAAGACTACGAAGCTTATAATTTGTTAGGTTCGGCTCTCTATCAGCGCTCTGCTGTTGCTGATGCGATCGCGGCTTACGAAAAAGCCTTGCAGATTCATCCCAATTATGCCGATGCTCATAATAACTTAGGGGTGGTCTTTTACGAACAAGGACGGATCGCCGATGCGATCGCCGCCTATCAACGGGCGTTAACCCTGAACCCAGACCATCAGAGCGCCAATGAGAATCTCAATTTAGCTTTGCAGCATTTAGAGGAAGATAGCGTTGAAGTGGTTTCTGGGGTGGAACCGCCAACCCCTGCGCCCGTTACGCCCGTTCCCGCTCAATCCCCGGCGGCGCGCCGATGGAAGTGGGGGTTAGGGGTGGGGCTATTCTGCTCGGCTATTTTAGTCTTTGGTTTATATCGTTCCCTCTCCCAACCGCCAACGGCGATTGAGTTTCCGCCCGTTCCTGCCACATTAGGAGGCGATCCGAATTCCAGTGAAAGCATTACCGCCAGAGCCTCGCAGCATTTCCGCCAAGGAGAAATAGAGGCCGGAGTCAAAGCTGTGGAAATTCTATTAGACCGCGAGGTGTTGAATTTTGCCAATGCGGCGATCGCCTCGGTTAGCGATCGCCAACTCGATCGTCCTGAAATTAGTTTCCTGCGCGGTCGGATTGCTTGGCAAGCGATCCAAAAGGGCGATCCGAATTACAGCCTAGATGATACGCGCCGATTTTGGGAGCAAGCCGTTAGGGGCGATAGTACGAATTTAACCTATCAAAACGCCTTGGGCTTTGCTTACTATGCCGAGGGCGAATTGCGACGGGCGAATCAAACGTGGTTGCGGGTACTCGAACTGGCAGAAAGTCAAGGAAGCGCCACCTCGCCGAGTGCAGAAGTCTTAACCGCCTACGCGGGTTTGGCTCTGGTATCCTACGAAGCCGCCCAAGCTCAATCGCCCGCGCAGCGTCTAGAACGGCTGCAACGGGCGCAGGAGTTGTATCAATTGGTCTTATCGACCGATCCGACTCGCTTTGGGTTGGAGTCGTTGGGTAAAAATTGGTTATGGACGCCAACCGCTTTACAAAATTGGCGATCGCTCTCTCAATCTTCTGAGGCGGGCTGAAGTTGGGGATCGCTTTGGCTGGCTTTGAGCGATCGCAATTCGGTTTCTAAGGCTTCAACCCGTTGGAGCAGCTTTTGGTTGGTGTCCTGAAGCTGTCGCGTCTGGGAACTTAAAAACGGATCGCTCTCCCACCAATTAATCCCCATTTCCTTGGCTTTGTCTACCGAGGCGATTAACAAGCGAATCCGAATGCTCAACAGTTCGGTAGAACCCACGGAAACGGAAATATCCCCTGCAATCACAATTCCCTTATCCAGAACCCGTTCTAACACATCGGCTAGGGTAGAACTTCCCGTCGAGGTGAGGCGAGGGGGGCTAGAAGAGGTGCGAGAGGGGGGAGAATTCACGATAATTGAGCCTCTTGGACATAAATGCGATCGTCGTTCAGCTTTATTATGCCTTTCTGAATCAGCGAACGGAGCGCATTCACGGTTTCAACGCGAGCTAACCCCAGGCTAGCTTCAATTTCGGAGAGTTTCGCCCCTTGGTTGTGCTGTACGTACTCGTAGATGCGTTGGTTGAGGCTGGGCGGCGCGGATTCTTCAACGGCGGGTTCTTCAGCCAGTAGAGGGGGCGTTTCGGGAACGTCGGCGGGTTCGTTTTCTGCCAGTTGATTCAGTTGTTCAAATAAAATTTGGGTAGACTCAACTAGGGTAATGGAAGTACGAGACAGCAGCACGTCGGCGCAGACTTCGCGAAATTCGTCGTTACGGGCTAAGGCGGGTATTTGATGATCTTGGCAAATTTTCGCGATCGCAATACTCGGCCGCAACCCAGAGGCTAAATCGGCTTTCGCAGTGGCTCTAAAGTTCTGAACTAGGGCGGTAATTTTCTCGGCGGCTTCAATGCTGACTCCCGTGCGCTGTACCAAGATTTCAATTTGCGTCAGTTGGTCGGGTTCGGGCATATCTAGGGTAATCAACCGATCCATCAGCGCGTCTTGGGTGGCGTGTACCCCGCAATATTCCGCCGGGTTGGAGGTGAAAATTGCCCGAAACTGCGGATGAACGCGCAGGTATTCGGAACGGTTTTGCGTGGGGGGTAGGGCGATCAGTTTTTCTTCTAAAACCGAGAGCAGGATATTATTGACTTCTGGGCGCGAGCGGTTAAATTCGTCGTACACCAGGGTAAACCCTTCTTTTGCTGCTAGGGTGAGGCGCGAGTCTACCCAGCTTTGCTGAAGTTCGTCTTCGAGTTTAATGACGCTGTGGATATAGTTATCGACGACTTGCTTGCGCTTATAACCCGTTTGCGAACCCACTAAATCGCTACTTTTGAGTTCGTCATCTCCAAAAATCAGAACCAAGGGACGGGCTAACAAATCGGCTAGATGCAGGGCGAGGGTGGTTTTTCCGGTTCCCGCAGGTCCGCGCAGATGAATGGCAAATCCCGATTGCAGGTAACGCAGCGATCGCCTCGCGAGGCGATCGATGGCGGGGGTGTTGACGAAGCCTCTAGAACGAGCATGGAGAACGGTAGGCATAATTGATCGCTATTTGGGGAAGTAGAGGCGATCGCGCTGAACGATGGAGCCTTTGCGGATCAGGGCTGAGAGTAAATCGACGGTTTGAACGCGGTTGAGTCCGAGTTGGGATTCAATGTCGGTTAACCGCGATCCAGGCGATCGCACAATATAATTGTGGACTTTTTCTTCGAGGCTCGGTGCTGAATGCTTGAGAGCAGGGGGAGAAACTCTGGCGGGCGGGCGCGTTGGGGGCGCAATGACGGTGACTTTTGGTTTTCTCGTCACGGTTGGGGAGGGGGCAACGGGCGCATTTCCCCAGACTTGGGTTTTTAGGGCTTGATGCTCTTGCTGGCGGAGCGATCGCAGTTGCGTCAGTTGTTCGCCTAGGGCTTGAGCTTGGCTCAGTCTAGCACTGCGGGCTTGGGCGAGTTGTTGCTGAAGTTGCTTGGCGCGCGATTGTCGCAGCAGTTGATAGTCTTGCAAGAGGGTTTGTACGTCGGCGCTTAAGTGCGTTTCAAAGTCGCTTAAGGCTTGCTGAAGCTGCTGGGCTTGTTGGCGTCGCTGCTGTTGGGCGTGCTGTAAATCGGCTTGGGTTTGCGCCTTGAGTGGGTCTAAAAATTGATGGAGTTCTTGCTGAAATTGGGTGGCTGCGATCGCTCTTTGGGACGCATTTAAGTTTAAAAGCTCTTGAATCTGTTGATGTAAATTCAGAACGTAGGTCTGTAAGTCGAGTTGGCGGACGGCGCTGTTTTGAGCAAGACTGGCGCGATATTGTCTTAACTCGTTTCGCAATTGCTCGGACTCAAGAGTTCGCTGGGCATTCAGGGTTGCTAGGGTTTCTTGAACTTGCGCCGAGCGTTGAGCGGTTTGTTGCTGGCGCTCTTGGCGGAGCCTCATCCATTCTTCTACTAATGCCATTTCTCCGCTTCCTTTGAAGGTTGAGAAAGTATTGAATCTTTCTACAAAAATCCAATACTTTCTACAAGAAGATTGTTAGTCAATGATTCGTTAAGCAACCGGCATTGCAGGAACTGCGGCTTGGGAAGTTAAACCCACTGCTTCTGCATATTTTAGATAAGTTTCAACCGAGGCAATTACAATTCTTGCTTCAATTGCGAGCAGTTCAATCCCGACTAAAGAAACGCGAACCCAAGCGTCTACAACAATCCCTTTATCTAGAATCCGATCGACAACTTCAGCTAAACTAGACGAGGAGTTTACTTTTTCAACAGCCATGTTTTTATTCCCTAAAATTATTGTTTAGGATAGGTAGATTTCACCACAAAAACTTTATAAAGTCTTTTCAGAATTTCTGTGGCTAGATACTAGAATAAACGCTATCAATCTCCGTGATATTCGTGGAATTACGGATTCCTAGATAATTCTCTCAAAAGTTTATAATTGATGTGGGTTTATAAAGTTTTTTATCACTAGAAAGTCAAAGGTTGCGATCGCTCAGTTGCCCGTCACCAGCCCCGTACGCGAATTGTCTGGACTAATCAGTCCGATTAAGATGGCTAATCTCAAGCGTTCGCCATTTTGTCATAAAATTTTAACAATGCCGTCACGCGCGATCGCTCAACCCATAGCTAATGAGTTACTATATTGCCCCTAGCTTCCTCAACAAACTCGCCATTCACATCACCAAGAACTTTCTCGACATTCCCCGCATCAAAGTTCCGCTTATTTTGGGGATTCACGGGCGCAAAGGTGAAGGAAAATCCTTTCAATGCGAACTCGTCTTCGATCGCATGGGGGTAGAAGCCATCCATATCTCAGCCGGAGAACTCGAAAGCCCAGATGCAGGCGATCCGGCGCGGCTGATTCGCTTGCGCTATCGAGAAGCCGCCGAACTGATTCGGGTGCGCGGTAAAATGGTTGTCTTGGTGATTAATGACCTCGATGCCGGTGCAGGGCGATTTGATAGCGGTACCCAGTACACCGTCAACACCCAGCTAGTCAATGCCACCTTAATGAACATTGCAGATAATCCGACTAATGTTCAACTTCCTGGGAGTTACGACGATACCCCCTTGCATCGCGTCCCCATTTTAATTACCGGAAACGACCTTTCCACCCTTTATGCCCCCTTAATTCGCGATGGGCGGATGGAAAAATTTTACTGGGAACCCAGCCGAGACGATCGCGTTGGCATTGTCGGCGGGATTTTTGGCGAAGATGGGCTATCGCGTTCTGAGATTGAACAACTCGTCGATACCTTCCCCAACCAGTCGATTGACTTTTTTGGCGCATTGCGATCGCGCCTCTACGACGAGCAGATTCTTCAGTTTATCCAACAAGTGGGTTACGATCGCGTTTCTGCCCGCGTCGTCAATAGCAACGACAAACCCCCAGAATTCAAGAAACCCAATTTCTCCCTATCTCGCCTGATAGAATTTGGGCAACTGATGCGCGATGAACAGCAGCGCGTAGAAACAACACGCTTGGTGAAAGAATACAACGAAGCGCTACGCCAAACCCCCTCCACCCCGGCTGCGTCGCCTCCCCCACAACCCCGCCATCCTCATCCTCAACCCGAAGGAAACGGACACAGCAAGTCTACCCAACTGAGTGCAGAGGTACGCGAACAACTGCAAATAATTCTGAGTGGGGGATACCGAGTTGGCTTAGAATTCGCAGATCGCCGTCGGTTCCGCACCTCTTCTTGGAAAAGCCAATCCATTGATGCCAACCGCCCTGAAGAGATTGAGGGCGCGATCGCCTCTGCTTTAAACCAACATACCGGAGACTACGTGCGCTTGGTGGGTATCGATCCCAACGCCAAACGCCGCATCGTCGAAACCATCATTCAACGTCCCTAAGATATTGGACAAAAAGTTGCCGAGGTTGAGCGAGAAACTGCTATAATCTCTATAGACCTGGACCCATGCGGTGAGGACGCCCAAATCTTGTCAGGACCGGAAGGTAGCAGCAATACGGGATGCTCGTCACAGGCGTGGAATCCGGGTCGCCTGGTTTTTAGGAGCATGAGCGCGTATGGCGGGCTTCGGCGATATCGTGAAAAAGGCTTTTTACCTCGGTGTAGGAATTGCTTCCTATGCAGGCGAGAAGGCTGGCGAAAACCTTGGCGAACTGCGAAAACAAGCTCAAAAAATCGCTGATGAAATGGTCGCACGCGGCGAAATTACCACAGAAGAAGCGCGTCGCCTGGTTGACGAAATGGTGAACCGCGCCCAACAATCGGTACCTAAATCGCCAGAAGAAACGCCAAAACCAGCCGAACCGCGTCGTATTGAAATTTTAGACGAAGAAGAACCGACAACAACCCAAGAAAGCGAAGAGAAAGTCGATACGTTGCGCGATCAAGTTGCAGCGCTGCAAGAAGAATTGCGCCGCCTCCAGCGGGGGTAAACTTTTCTTTCGGATTGTGACGGGGGTTGGACGGGTAAGCGAGAATTGTTCATAACTTGACCGCTCGATTGAACTCAAGAGGAGTCAAGGTTGTATTAGATCCAGCTTGGATTTATTGTCTCATGGAAGATTGGCAAAAAGATTTTGAAAACCTCTTTGACTCGCTAACTTTAGGGGTAGAAAAATTCTTGATTGATGTCACCCACGACTTTACAGAGTTTCTAGATGCGATCGCTGATGCATCGGAAGAGGTTTTTGAAAACCTGCAAGACTCCATGTTCGTCGAGTTTGAACAAACCTTGCGCGATTTTGTGGAACCCATCTTAGAATCGTATATTGACTTTGACGATAACCTGACGGAGATTTATTATCCCGGTCAGCAAGCAGTCGATCCGCTGTTAAATAACCATCCCGCCTGCGTGGGTTGCCATCATTACCACGGTCAAGTTTACAACGGAAATCTGTTAGTTTGCGGGATGCATCCCTATGGCTGGGATACGGCGGAGTGTCCCGACTGGGAACAGAACTGAAGCTAATGCTTCAGCCGCTTTCAGACTTCCTGACGCATCCTCTGGTGTCGTCTGAGTCATCCGTTCGCTATGAGTATCAGGGAAAATGTCCCCAAACTGGCGAACAACTCAAGCTACCTCGAACCGCTGAAGTAGAAGCGATCGCCCTTGGCTTAATGCGCCAACTGGCTCAAGATCCAGCATACGCCACAGAAGGCAAAATGTATGGCGTTTTGCTCGTAGAATTACCCAATGGAGAAAAACAAGTTCTCAGGGCTTTTTCGGGTTTACTTTTTGGTCAAAGTGTGGTAAAGGGGTGGGTGCCGCCGATGCCTGGACGCGATCGCCTGTTGTTCGCAGAAACGCAAACCCTCGCCAAACTCAACGCCATTAAAGACGAATTACTCCATCTGCAACAGCTTCCCGAACGCCAGGAATATCAGAACCGCCAGCAAGAGTTTGAACAGCATTTTAACCAACTGCGCGATCGCATTTCTCAAAACAAACGCCAACGCCAAGCAAAACGCCAAACTCTCCACCAAACCTTAACCGGAGAAGCGTTGCTCACCGCCTTAGAAGCCTTAAATCACGAAAGCCGTTTAGAAGGGATCGAACAGCGCCACCAGAAACGCGATCGCGATCGAATTTTACAACCCCTACAAGCCAAAATCCAAGCCAGCGATCGCCGCATCAGCGAACTGAAACAACAGCGCAAAACCCTATCGCGTCGGCTGCAAAACCAAATGCACGCCGCCTACTCCTTAACCAACTTTTTAGGACAATCTTTATCTCTAAACCAACTTTCGCCAGCCTTACCCACGGGAACCGGAGACTGTTGCGCGCCAAAACTCCTGCATTACGCCGCCACTCATCAACTCAAACCCTTAGCAATGGCTGAATTTTGGTGGGGGCCGAGCAAACCCGATAAAATCCAAGGAGAGTTTTATGGGGCCTGTGTCGAACGCTGTCAGCCGATCGTGGGATTTTTACTCGCCGGATTATCTTCTCAAGCAGATACGCTAGAAATCCCTATTGTGTATGAAGATGAGTGGCTAATTGTTGTTGATAAACCCACGGGTATTCTATCCGTCCCCGGACGAGAGTTTACCCCAAATGTCCTCAGCCATCTGCGCCAGCGCTTACCGGATGGGAAAAACTTAATGACAGTGCATCGATTAGATCGAGATACCTCTGGTTTGTTAATGCTAGCGCGTCACTTCAGCGCCTATCGGCAACTCAGCCAACAATTTCAACAACGACAGGTGCAGAAACGGTATGAAGCGCTGCTTTCCGGTCGTTTAGAAGCCGATCGAGGCGTCATTTCCTTACCCCTGTGGGGAGATCCGCAAAACCGACCCTATCAGACTGTAGACGAAAAACGCGGTAAACCGAGCGTTACGGAATTTCAGGCGATCGCAACTCAAGATCGTTCTACCCGGATCGAGCTGAAACCGATTACAGGGCGATCGCATCAACTCAGGGTACATTGTGCCGATCCGCGCGGTTTGGGTATCCCTATTTTAGGCGATCGCCTTTACGGATGTTGCGCGGGTGCCAGTCGCTTACATCTCCACGCCAAAGCCTTAACCTTTGAGCATCCTTATTTAGCAAAAAGGATAGAATTGCGATCGCCTGTCCCTTTTTAACTCAAAATAGGCACCAATCCTCAATCGAACCTGATACGAAATCCGCCTAGAAAGTGACACTATTGAGAACTCAATCCAGCGTGCGTCACCAGTATCTTGGATCGCTCAAGGCTTCAACACACGTACACTTGCCAGATAATGCCTCGATAGAATCACCAGACAAAGATTGACCCAGCCATCCTTCTGGTTGCGAAAGCGTGAAAGGAGCTTTTACCGTCTCGGACGAAATGCTGCGGAAGCCGACTTGATTGTAGAACGCTGGATCTCCATAGGTAAGTGCAACGCTCGCTCCCCTTTTCTTCAATTCACTTAGACCATAATCGATCAAAGCCTTGCCTATGCCTTTGCCTTGATGGTCGCTGTGTACGGCCACAGGCGCTAGAATGAACGAATCGATACCGTTCTCGAAATCTAACCGACTAAAGAATATAGAACCCACTATTTGGCTATTGTCTGCGGCGATAAAGCAATACAGATCGCGCTCATCTGTTTTATCAAGCATATCCTTTGCTAACTGACTAATTA
>JAAHGE010001020.1 GCA_010672635.1 Desertifilum sp. SIO1I2
TTTGATTATGGCTTAATCCTTTAGAGGTAAAGCATCTTTAACTTCAGGATGATGCTAAGCTCGGTGGATTCCGGCAAACTTACAAGGGTAGGTGAAATCTTACGAAAAGAATAACAATGCCAAACGAAATAACTAATAAAAATTTGCCCGAAATCGATCCCACCGAGATTGAAGATTCTAGATTAATCATTGCCGACGAGCATCGGTCTTTCTTAGAAAAGGTAGTGGTTAAAAGCGGACTTGCAGATCTGTATGACGCTAGAGATTTTACTGAAGTTGTGTTTCGCGTCATGCGCGACTTAATGACCACTGAAAGCACCGATCGCGTGGCTTCTGAACTGCATGAGGAAGCGCTACCCACTAAGGAAAAAGCCCTTCAGATGGAAATTGCCGAACTTTGGAAAGATACTAATCCCATTGTCGGCTTTTTGAGTCGGGTGCGTCCGCCCTGGCAAGGTCCTGGTATCTTTAAAATCGACTCCGATCGCTTCCTTTTCCGGGTAGCCAATGAAGGGGGACTCCCGCGCACTGTCGATTTAGAACAGGCAGTAAAAGCAGTCTTTTCTGCAACTAAAGATGAACTTTCTGACGAACGCATTCAGGAAATTGCAGGTTGGATGCCTGATTACGTGCGGAAGATGTGGGAAGAAGCTTAAACTCACTTTGAATTAATTGAGTCTTGAAGGGAGCCTAGCGCTCCCTTGGGCGTTTTTAAACGAGTTTATTCCTGACAGGCGGGATCGATCGCAGCAAGCCGATCTTGGCGTTGCCGATCGATTGTCTGTAATTGTTCAAGCAGGACATCAACTTCAGCCTGGAGGTTGAGAAACTTGGCTTGTTGCTCTGCACGATACACCGATTTTGTTAAAGAAGAGGAGCGCTGAAGATTAGCCGATACTTGAGGGGTAGGGACTAAAAGCGCTGGCGTATCTGTTGCGGTTTGCAGACTTGCGGGTTTGGTTAATTTTATAGGAGTAATAGTCATTTATGCCTACTCACACCACTTAACAATACTAAACTACACCACGACTAGGATTGTAGCCTGTGTGACGCTTTGCGAACTGGCAATTCAAGAG
>JAAHGE010001021.1 GCA_010672635.1 Desertifilum sp. SIO1I2
TCTCAAGACAATCAGGGGAAAAAGACAGCCGGGGTAGACGGGGTAAAAGCCCTCACACCCTTGCAAAGAGTTTCCCTGATCCCCCAGCTTAAACTGGGAACAAAGGCAGCGCCAACGAGACGGGTTTGGATTCCTAAACCTGGAACAGAGGAAAAACGACCTTTGGGAATACCGACGATCAAAGACCGAGCCTTGCAAGCGCTGGTCAAACTGGCGCTAGAACCAGAATGGGAAGCTCGATTTGAAGAAAATTCATACGGGTTTCGACTAGGACGCTCATGTCATGACGCAATCGAGGCAATCTTTAACGCAATCCGCTATAAAGCTAAATATGTGCTAGATGCGGATATTGCGAAGTGTTTCGACCAAATTAACCCTGAGGCTCTTCTTGACAAGCTGAACACATCCCCAACTATTCGCCGCCAAATCAAGGCATGGCTCAAAGCGGGGGTAATGGACAGCAAAACCCTGTTCCCCACAGAAGCAGGTACACCACAAGGTGGCATCCTGTCGCCTTTATTGGCAAATGTGGCTTTACATGGAATGGAAAATCGGATCAAAGAAGCTTTTCCGAGGCTAGTAGCTAGTTCAAGGGAAACTTGGTTTCATAAAAAGGGTGAATATTTCAATACCCCGAACCTAATCCGATATGCCGACGACTTCGTGATTCTTCACGAAGATTTAGCGGTCGTCCAAAAATGTCAGGAAATTATTGTCGAATGGTTAGAGGACATGGGCTTGACACTGAAGCCAAGCAAAACTCGTTTAGCCCACACGCTGAACAAGTATGGTGAGGAAGAACCGGGGTTTGATTTTCTCGGATTCAACATCAGACAATTTCCAGTTGGTCAACACCAAACAGGAAAGAACACAGTAGGTGAACCGCTTGGTTTTAAGACAATCATCACCCCAAGCAAAGCAAAGCAGAAAGAACATTATGAGGCAATTGCAGAAATCATCGAAGCTCATAAAGGCGCAAGCCAAGCAACGCTGATTAAGCTGCTAAATCCTACCATCTCAGGCTGGTATAACTACTGTTGAGAAATAGTTAGACCACCCTGAGATGATAGGCTTTA
>JAAHGE010001022.1 GCA_010672635.1 Desertifilum sp. SIO1I2
TCTTTGCAGGGTTTCCCAAATAGCTGAAGGTAACAGCCCATAGGCAATCTGATTTTATCGGATTTACAGGCGTTTGAGATTGAAATCCTCGAACTCGATTCCACCCGTAGCGAACCCCCACCCGTTTCTTCTATTATTGTCAGCCAAGGAAGTGGAAACCGCGCCGTCATTTCCATCAACGCCAGCAAATCTCAAATTCCCGAATACGCCTTTTCCCCAGACTTCTTTCAAGATATCGCCATTGTACTGATTGACGGTCATCAAATGGCTGTTAGCCATCAAGCCGCACAACTCGCCAAAGCACGGAATATCCCCATTGTTATCGATGGCGGAAGTTGGAAACCCGGATTTGAGAAAATTCTACCCCTAGCTGATTATGCGATCGCCTCTGCCAATTTTCATCCCCCCGGCTGCCAAACCCCAGAAGACGTAATGGCGTATTTAATTAACTTGGGAATTCCTCACCTCGCCATCACCCACGGAAAACACCCCATCACTTACTATAACCAGGGCGAAAGCGGACAACTGGCAATTCCCCCCATCTCTGCTATCGATACCCTCGGCGCAGGCGATATCTTTCACGGTGCATTTTGCCACTTTATCTTGCAACAACCCTTCCTCGAAGCCTTACAAAGTGCTGCAACCCTTGCTTCCCAGTCTTGCACAACCTTCGGAACCCGCCACTGGATGAAATAATAATCAGTTAAGCTTCCCCCTATTCAATGTTTGATAATATCTGCAAATTCCTAGCGGAAAACTTCTCAGCAGACTTCGCAACCTGGTTACTCGGTGAGTCTATTCCACTGACTGAACTGAGTCCTTCTGAATTATCTCTCGAACCCATCCGAGCAGATGCTCTCATTTTGCAGCAATCTGAGCAACTGGTTCTACACCTAGAATTTCAAACCGAACCAAACCCAGACATTCCGTTTCGCATGGCTGACTATCGGTTGCGAGTGTATCGACGGTTTCCGCAAAAGCAGATGCGACAGGTGGTAATCTATCTGCAACGGAGTCGTTCAGAACGAGTCTATCAAACGACTTTTACCCTAGAACGCACTCGCCATGAG
>JAAHGE010001023.1 GCA_010672635.1 Desertifilum sp. SIO1I2
GCTTTGTTCTCCGCCATGCATGGTTCTCTGGTAACATCTAGCCTGATTCGAGAAACCACAGAAGTTGAATCGGCTAACACGGGTTATGAGTTTGGGCAAGAACAAGAAACCTATAATATTGTTGCAGCACACGGTTATTTTGGACGATTGATTTTCCAATATGCCAGCTTCAATAATTCTCGTTCTTTGCACTTCTTCTTAGCAGCCTGGCCTGTCGTTGGCATCTGGTTCGCTTCTTTAGGCATCAGTACGATGGCGTTTAACCTGAATGGATTTAATTTCAATCAATCAATTCTGGATAATGAAGGACGCCCGATTAATACCTGGGCGGATATTGTGAACCGCGCCAACCTGGGAATTGAAGTGATTCACGAGCGTAATGCTCATAACTTTCCGCTGGATTTAGCCTCTGGAGAAGTGCAACCTGTCGCTTTAGTAGCACCTATCCTCAATAGTTAGTTACGACCCCAAAATTCCTCATCTCCTTGTTAAATTTTTACCCGATCTCTAGGCTAGAGATCGGGTTTTTTGGGGTTGAGACAAATAAAAAAGGGTCAAGCTTTGCTCGCCCTTTATAACTTATTGATATTAAAATCAAGCATTAACTTGCAAGGCTCTCAGCTTTTCTAGCTGTTGGTTTTGTTCTTGAATTTGCACCAGTAAAGAATCGCAAACGAGATCGCATAACTCAAACAAATAGGGATTGGCAATTTCATAGTAAACGCTCACGCCTAGTTGAGTTCGTTTCACGATGCCTGCTTGAGCTAGCATTTTTAGATGTTTGGAAACGTTGGCTTGTCCTAAGCCTGTTTCTTCAATAATTTGAGTGACGTTTTTTGCGCCTGATTTTAAGCAGCAAAGAATATGCAGGCGACTAACTTCTGAAAGGACTTTAAAGAAGTCAGCCATATAGGACAAAGCGGCAGGGGTAAGTTGAGTCATTCTGTCTGAGAGGGCGGGTTGCAGATTGGTTTGAGCGTTTTTTGCAGGGGATGTGGTCATTAGAAATGAAGGAAAGGAACAGGAATATAGATTTTATTTGTAAGGTTGACTTCGTGAGAAAAAGTTGA
>JAAHGE010001024.1 GCA_010672635.1 Desertifilum sp. SIO1I2
GTCAACAATGCCAGAAACCGACCTTCCCCCTTCCCCCACCCCAACGCGCCCCCAGATTGGACAATGGCTAGCGATCCTAGCCTTATGCATTGTCACCTCCACGCTTACCGTTATCCAAACCCGCGATTCCGCATTTATTGTTCAACAGCTTTCCTTTCTGAGCTTTATTCCCATACTTTGGGCGGCCACCCGTTTTGGGATTCAAGGCGGACTGTTAAGCGGAAGTTTATGCGTTTTCGTGGCATTGTTGACCTATCCGCTAACCGAAACCTGGACGACATTTCCCCAATCTGCCCAAGTTCTCTTCATCCATAAACTCAGCTTGTTGGTACAGTGTTCTGTCGGTTTTTTGATGGGATGCGTCACCACCGAACGGGCGATACTCTCGGCTGCATTAGCCCAAGAACGGCTGGAAGCGCAAGACTATCAAGCCAGAATCGAGTTTAACGAACAACTGCTGCAACTCAACCAATCCTTAGCCGATGCCAATGCTCGCCTAGAACGTTCCAACCAAGAACAGCAGATAGCATTGCACGCCCGCCAACAGATTGAAAATTCTCTGCGCCAGTCAGAAATGCGGTTTGCACGACTGGCTAAAAATGTTCCTGGCGTGATTTATCAATATTCCCAAGATGGTCGGGATTCTTTGGGGCAGTTTACCTACCTCAGTCCGGTTTGTCAGGAAGTCTTTGAACTCGATCCGCAAGCTGTTTTAGACAATGCCAACTTAATGTGGCAAGTCGTTCACCCGGAAGATATTTCTGGGTTTAGAGAGTCGATTCTTCAGGTCGTGCAAAATTACTGGGAAACCGGCCAACTCCCCGATCCGCGACCGCAATGGCACTGGGAATGGCGAATTATTACCCCTTCGGGTCAGTTGAAATGGATACAAGGAATTGCCCATGCGGAGGAACAGTCCGATGGGACGCTGTTGTGGGATGGTTTGCTCTTAGAGATTAGCGATCGCAAAGCCGCAGAATTTGCCCTACAAGCCAGCGAAGCCAAATTTCGCCGTTGGTCGAAGCCAATATCTTTGGCGTGGCGATTGGCAAGTTAAACGGTCAAGA
>JAAHGE010001025.1 GCA_010672635.1 Desertifilum sp. SIO1I2
CAAGTTTTTAAGTATTTAGTTTTTTCGTGTTTTAAAGTCAAATTTAGTTTTTAAATTGCTAGATTGACGTCGACAATTCAAGGAACTTGTATAAAATGCTTCCATAACACGATTTTTATTTTCTCTTTCAAGAGTGATAGCTTGACTCAGACAATCAACAGATTTTTCAAAAAGTCTTAGCTCTCTGTATACACTACCGAGATTGCCTAAAGCGTTTGCTTGACCTGATGGGTTTCGATTTTCTTGATAAACATTCAAGCCTTGCTCAAACATTGAAATTGCGGTAATTGTGTTTTTAGCTTTTAGTAACTGTATCCCTTCTTCAATAAAATAATCACCTGTTGCAATTTTATATTGCTTCTTTGTTTCATCAATTAAAGTTAATGCAGTTAATTCATGTAGTAAATCTTGGGAATTTATAACCCATTCTGTGTTTTCTATTAATTGGTAAAGATACTTTGCACTCTTTGCTGAATCTTCTGCAAGCTTAAATTTTTCTAAATTTTTATGACATTGGGCTAACATATAATAAGCATTAGCTCGTTTATTTTCATCATTTAACTCAATTGCTAAATTTAAAGCTTGTTCAAGGTATTCAATTGCCTGTTGGTATTCTTTACGATTATTCCAAATACAGCCAATACTATACAAGCAAGACTGTTCAGAAACCCGATCGTTCAACTCCCGAACAAGTCCTAATCGTTGCTCCTGTACCTGAATTGCTTCCTCATATCGCTTCAAACTGCGACACAAAGAACCGATAGAAGCTAAAGCCTTAACTGCCCAATCTTTTATTCCCAATTTTAAATACAACTCAACTGCTTGCTCGTACCCAGAGATTGCTGCTTCTTTCTGTTCTAAGTTGCGATAGCATTCCCCTAGCATATATTGAGCATTAGCCAGGTTTTGCTGCTGACCTAAACTTTCGGCTAAAGTAGCTGTTTGTTGATAATACTCAAGCGCTGGTTGATGCTGTTTTCGATTATTGTAAAGATTGCCAATTAAGTACAAAAGAGTCTGCTCAGTAATCCGATCTTCCCTTGCTTGTACTAA
>JAAHGE010001026.1 GCA_010672635.1 Desertifilum sp. SIO1I2
CTACCGCGTCCGACGAGGTCGAGAAATGCACCGGGCGTCCGTTCAGCGCGACGCTGCCGCCCTCCGGCCGGTCGATCCCGAACAGGACGCGGGCAAGCTCTGTTCGCCCCGCGCCGACCAGCCCGGCGAGGCCCAGAATCTCGCCGGCAGTTGGGTATCGAGGTGTTTTGGCCCGTCTTGGGTTGCGGTAATGAAGGGCAGGTTGATTTCGGCTTGGGTGACGCTAGAAAGCTCAATCTTGGCTTTTTCTGCGGCTTCGGTTAAGCGTTGCAGGGCTTGTTTGTCCTTGCGGAGGTCAATGCCTTCAGCTTTTCTGAATTCTTCGGCGAGGAAGTCTACGATTTTTTTGTCAAAGTCGTCGCCGCCGAGGTGGGTGTCGCCGGAGGTTGCTAAGACTTCAAAGACGCCATCGCCCACTTCTAGGATGGATACGTCGAAGGTACCGCCCCCTAAGTCAAAGACGAGGATGGTTTCGTTGGATTTTTTGTCTAAACCGTAGGCCAAAGAAGCGGCGGTGGGTTCGTTGATGATCCGCAGAACTTCAATCCCGGCAATTTTACCGGCGTCTTTGGTGGCTTGCCGTTGGGAGTCGTTGAAGTAGGCAGGAACGGTGATTACGGCTTGGGTGACGGTTTCGCCGAGGTATTTGCTGGCGTCGTCTACCAGTTTCCGCAGCACTTGGGCGGAAATTTCTTCGGGGGCAAACTGCTTGCTTTGGGCGGGACAGTCGAGTTTGACGTTGCCATTGTTATCGCGAAGGACTTTGTAGGAAACTTCGGTGGATTCGTGGGTCACTTCGTCAAATTTGCGTCCGATGAACCGTTTCACGGAATAGAAGGTGTTTTCCGGGTTCATCACGGCTTGACGTTTGGCGATTTGACCGACTAGGCGATCGCCATTTTTCGCGTAAGCAACGACGGAGGGGGTTGTACGGAAACCCTCTGCATTCGCAATTACAGTTGGTTTACCACCTTCCATAACAGCAACGCAGGAGTTTGTTGTACCTAAGTCAATTCCAACTACTTTAGCCATAAGAGTGTTTCGATG
>JAAHGE010001027.1 GCA_010672635.1 Desertifilum sp. SIO1I2
AAGGGCAAGGTGGCGATCGCAATGGAGATGTTTCAGCGCCCTTACCAAGCGGCGATTGATGCCTATCTCCAGGGTGAAATTAGCGAAACTCAGCTTTTAGAACAAACAGAATACGAGCAACGCTGGGGCTTTCCGTGGGAAAATTATGCTCCGATTCTGCGGTTCGCTCAAGCCCAGCAAATTCCGGTCTTGGCAATGAATGCGCCTAGCGAAGTTACCCGTAAGGTTGCCCGTGGTGGGTTGGAGGCGCTAGCGCCGGAGGATTGGCAATGGTTGCCCCCTAGAAGCGAAATTCGCACGGATAATCAGAATTACCGCCAACTCTTGCGCGAAGTGTTTGAACAGCATCAAACTGGGGGACAGGGAAATAGCGATCGCTTGGAGCGTTTTTTCCTAGCTCAAGTGCTTTGGGATGAAACGATGGCTCACCATATCGTACAGTTTATGCAGGCTCATCCCGACTACCAGGTGATTGCGATCGCCGGTCAAGGTCATGTTATCTATGGGTATGGTATTCCCAGTCGAGTAGCGCGGCGTCTAGGGAATTCGGTTCGTCAATATTCGGTTTTGTTCAATTCTAGCGATCGCGATTTGGATACAGCCGAAACTCCGATTGCTGACTTTTTCTGGTAGGCTTAACGTGCTGAAACCGAGCGCGAGAGTGAATCGCCCATGACGCAAATTAACAACCCGGCTGTTGTTTCTGAAGTCACTAAGCTCTATCTAAAATACGAGCAAGCGCTTTGCAGCAATGATGTAGAGACGCTGATTGAATTGTTTTGGGATGCCGCAGAAGTGGTGCGGTTTGGCGCAACAGAAAATCTCTATGGCAGCGCGGAAATTCAAGCTTTTCGCCACGCGCGATTCCAGAAAGGATCGCCCGCTAATCTAGAGCGAGAAATGTTTAATCTCAAAGTCGTGACCTTTAACGATAACATGGCAGCCGTCACGCTAGAATTTCGTCGCAAGATTGGAGAAAAAGAACGTCTAGGACGCCAAAGCCAAATGTGGCATAAGTTTAGCGAGGGGTGGAAAATTGTCTCC
>JAAHGE010001028.1 GCA_010672635.1 Desertifilum sp. SIO1I2
CCTTTGTTCCCATTCCTGATGAGAAACTCAATAGAAGCAAATGCTGTACTTTATTCTCCAGTATCAGAGAGAAACTCTAAGTCGAGATGGAGGCGCATTAAACCAGGAACCCAGGATCGATCTGAGTGTTGTAATTCTAGCTGAATCCCTTCTAAGAATAACTTAACCAAGGGTGACGTTGAACGAACTTCGACCCAAAACTGGGTAATGAGGTTATCAGCGCATTCCGGTTCTTGAACGACATCATCTTCCACTAACTGAATCGCGGCATCTGGCTTGAGACTTACTTGAGTCGGATATCGGGTATCTCCCGTTGCTAAGTCGAGTTGTAATTTAGTTTGCAGGGTTTTGACTTGCAAAACCGCTACCAAACGCAGGGTTCCCACCTCCCAACTCGCATTAGGTTGTAAAACATAGGCTTTGACGCCGCCAAGCAGCCGCATAACTGGATAGGAAACCCCAGCGAGATGCCATAATAGACGAGAACGCCAAGCTTCTAGAGAATTAGCGTTAAGGAAGGAAAAATAGGGAGACTCCGCCACGCAGCAGGTGACAATAGCCGAGGCGTGACTAATAGTGGTACTCAGATAGGCTTTTTCTCCCACCGCTTCTAGAGAATAGGTTTCAAGGAGTTGCGTCACCATGTTGTGGAATTGTTGCCAAAGCCAGTGGCGGGCCAAATCTGCGATCGCGGCGGTATCATTGAGCTTAACCTGAGCAAAATCTTCTGAAAAATAGTCTTCGACCTCTGCATCGGGGATAAACTCAAAATCAAACTTGAGTTTTAACGTTCCTTTTTGCCAGCTTTTACCCGGTTGCAATAACTCCACCCTCATCCCGGCGATATAGTCTCTCACCTCTGGCGTTGCGGCTAGGAATTGATAAGTAAACTCCTGGCGCAAACTTTCTACGGTATGAGGAACCGCCTCGCCTGCAAACTGTACCAACACAGAAGCTTGAACAGATGTGGGGGGAACTTGATGCGTCGTTAAATCTAAAGACCATTGGGTTTCTGCTGTCTGCGCTTCTAATACTGCCACCA
>JAAHGE010001029.1 GCA_010672635.1 Desertifilum sp. SIO1I2
TCAGTAACTTCTTCAAGTAAGAAGACATTTGTCCGATCTAACTTGAAGAAGTTACTGAACGTCATTTAATTATTCGCTCTCTTGACCAGCGATATTGCTTTCCTAGAGAACTGTTTCCAGGACGCTTGTTTGCTTGTGCTGTAGATATTCCTATCTCTTTTCAACCTGAAACGGCTAATAGTTTATCTTTGTTAGAACTAAAAATGAGAGTCAGTCTGCATTTAGCCTTGACTATACCTGAAGATTTGGCAGTCATTACTCCCACAAAAAAGCAACAAATTTTTCAAGAATTCATCTCGGTACTAGCAAAAGAAAAATATGAAGATTTTAACCTCAATATCGCTTGGCAGGAAATTTGGCAGCAACAGCTAAAAAGTTTAGCTCAAGAGCGAGGATTGCATGGGATAAAACTCGGTGCGCGGATTCTAAGACAACGGAGTGGAATAGAAGAGTTTGGAACGATTGTCGATCTAAATATTGAACTTTCTCGCCCTTTGCAAATTCAGTGGGATAGTGGAGACATTCAAAGTTACAGCTTAACTGAATTTAGATGCTTGGGGATTAATCTACTCAAGCCCGTCACTAAACTATCACCCAATGTTGCTTACCAAATTAGTGAAGATGGTTCCTACTTTAAAGTTTGGATTGGCTTTCGGACTAAAGCATTAGCTCAAGCTTGGTGGCGATTAATCAAACAACAAGTGGGATATCTCAGTCCCTTACAAGACTGCTATAGCTTAGAGCTTCGGCATACGGATAAGAGGTATGAATATGGAGTGGAGAAGTATAGACAAAAAAGTATAGCCAAACGTCTAAATACTTTACAAAAGCTAGCTGACATAAACTTAGAAGAACTCCCGATGAAATAAAGAGAAGAATGTTGTAAAAGTCTTTCTGCTTATTTTATTAAGCTAACGCTTAGGTTAGAGGTTGATAAAATTTGTTGAGATTCAACTAATGCTTCAAGCTTTACTAACGCATTCTCAGTCAATCCATCCCTATTCTTTCAACCTCAAACCACAGCAGCAACAAGCTCTCTCAA
>JAAHGE010000103.1 GCA_010672635.1 Desertifilum sp. SIO1I2
CCACTTCTCCTTTTCAAGACCTAGCTTCACTGCATTATGGAATTTATCCCTAGCCGCCATTGATATATCCCTGAATACTTGCCTCGACAGCACTGATAATGCCTTTGCTAGATGGTTTGAGCCAATAAGTTCAGCATAGCAAGGGAGAGCGATGCTTGCAGATATCGCACTTCCCCCACTCCCAACTATCTGCCAAACTTTTGACGGACTCGCGCTACGAAGACATCGACTTCGGGTAACTTTAACTGAGAGGCGATTAAGGCAAAAACACCTAACCCCACCGTTCCTGCAACCGTGAGTTGTGCGAGTTGAACGATAAACCCTTCAGTTCCCCAGAAGTATTCGCAGACTTGCAAAACCCCCCAACTGGCGACACCTGCCACAAAACTCCCGGCGGTTAAACTGACAATGGGGCCCGTCCACTCGCGCAGGGGTAGACCGTTCATGCGGCGATGCAGGATCATCAGTAAGGCAATCATTGAAACGAAATTGACGCCGACGGTGGCTAAGACTAAACCGGGTGCGCCAAAGGTGTTAATTAAAAAGAAATCCAATACCGCATTCAGGATAATATTGGCGACGCTAATCCGAAATGGGGTTTGTCCATCTCCTAGTGCATAGAATACCCGCACCAAGACATCGCGACCTAAATAGACAAACATCCCTACCCCGTAAGCCATCAACATCGGCGCGACAAACTGCGAGGCTTCTGGATCGAAGGCACCCCGTTCGTAAACAACCCGTACAATGGGAACGGCTAAGGCAATAATGAGCGCCCCTAGAGGTAACATGGTGAGGGCGGTGAGAATGATTCCTTGGCGAATTCTGCCTTTGAGTTCTGGCCAGTGGTTGGGAGTGGCTAACCGCGAGAATACGGGGAGTAGCGGGACTAGCAGCATATTGGAGAGAATACCCAAGGGAGTCTGAACCAAAAGACCCGCATATCCCAAGGCTGAGGCGGTTTGGGGGATGAAGGAGGCGAAGAATAAGTCGGTATAGACATTAATCTGCATCATCCCAGAGGAAAAGGTGGCGGGGCCCATGATGTTCATGACTTCTTTGACTGCTGGCTGGTTGAAGTCAAACCGCAGGCGCAGGGTGCCTAAACCGGATTTCCATTGGGCGATGACTTGGACTAACCATTGTAAAATTGCCCCGGCTAAGGTTCCCCACGCTAGCACTAAGCCACCCATTAGGGCATATTGGGGTTGAATGATATCTCGTCCGAGTTGTAGAACCAGAAAGCCAATACCGCCAATTACGGTAACGCTGGAAAATAGGGGACTGATGGAGGGTAGCCAGTATTGATCGGCTGAACTGAGAGTACCGAAGCCAATGCCGATTAATCCTGCTAGCATGGCCATTGGTGCCATAATACGGAATTGTTGAATTGCGATCGCTCTAATCACTTCCCCTTCTGGTGTTGTGGTTAAACCGGGGGCCACTAGGTCAATTAGGGGATTGGCAAAGACAATTAAACCAATGGTTACGAGTAGGAGAATCCCCCCTACAAAGGTGGTAATCGTTTCGACTAAGGGGGCGGCTTCTTCGGGTTTGCGCTTGGCTAAAACGCTGACAATGGCACTGTGAAATGGGCCATTTATACCGCCTAACAGAATTAGCAAAAAGCCGGGGATGACATAAGCATAAGTATAAGCGTCAAATGCCGGGCCAACCCCAAACGCGGCCGCGATCGCTTGTTGGCGAACCAGTCCAAAAACTTTACTAATTAATGTCGCAACTGCGACGATGGTGGCAATGCTTGCCAGGGTGCGCTTAGGCTTCTTAACTTCAGTCACAGTGTTGGGGATGGGTTGCCTTTCTTAGGGTACGATGAACCGTTGCACGATTTTTACAGATCGCATTAACGATACAGCAATTTAGCATGAGTTTGATTTACGAATACCCCCAACTCCATCCCGGAATTCTGGTAAAACGCTATAAGCGCTTTTTTGCCGATATTGAACTGGCGACGGGTGAGGTGGTGACTGCCCATTGTCCCAATACTGGCCCGATGACGGGTATCTGTCAAATCGGCAATCCGGTTTATGTCTCCTACAACAACGATCCGAAGCGCAAGTTACGCTATACCTGGGAAATGATCCAGGTGATGGATAATGAACCGACTTGGGTGGGGGTGAATACGGCGCTACCCAACCGCTTAATTAAAATAGCCCTACAGAAACAACTGTTTCCCGAATTAGGGGATTATCAAGAAATTCGTCCAGAAGTCGCCTATGGTTCCTCGCGGGTAGACTTTCTGCTAAGGGGCGAAAATACTCGTCCAATCTATCTGGAAGTGAAGAATACCACATGGGTCAAGGGTCGTTTAGCTTTATTTCCCGATACGGTGACGACTAGGGGACAAAAGCATTTACGCGAGTTAGCGGCTTTGTTACCGGAAGCTAGGGCGGTTATGCTTTATCTGATTAATCGCGCTGATTGTACCGAATTTGCCCCAGGTAGCAGTGCTGACCCCGTTTATGGGAAATTGTTTAAAGAGGCGATCGCACTCGGCTTAGAGGTTCTCCCCTGTCGCTTTGCAGTCTCCCCCCAAGGGATTCGCTATTTGGGGTTAGCCCCCCTAAAGTTGTCTGAATAGTCCCGTTTTGGGGCTAGGCTGACTCGCGCGATCGCGATCTACGATATTTAACTGCTAGAGTGAATTCCCCGTTGTTTCAACTGGTCGATAAAGAACTCTTCTAGAGAATGGCGGGCAATATTGAGATGGGTCACTTTGGCATCCATCAAGCGCAAACTCGCCATAAAATCGTAGGGGTTGCCCTGAAGTTGCCCAAACCAACCCTCTTCTTCAAAGCTTAAATCGGGTATCCATTGTTTCAAAACTTGGAGATTTCCCCCTATCCCACGCACTTGATAGGCTTCGGAGGTACCGAGGAGTTCGTCTAGGGAACCCATCTTAATGAGTTCGCCTTTTGCGAGGATGGCGACGCGATCGCAGATCTGCTCGACATCGGAAAGAATGTGACTATTAAAGAAAATCGTCTTTCCTTGTCCTTTGAGGGAGGTGATAATCTCGCGAATTTGGTAACGTCCCATTGGATCGAGTCCAGACATGGGTTCATCTAAAAATACGACCTCTGGATCGTTAATTAAAGCTTGCGCCATGCCGATCCGTTGCTGCATCCCTTTAGAATATTGACGGATTTGCTTTTTCTTAGCCGCAGATTGCGCTAACCCCACTAAGTCGAGTAATTCGGGGATGCGCCGGCGTTGAACCGAACGCGGCACTTTAAGCAAGCCTGCGGTAAATTGCAGAAATTCCCAACCCGTCAGATAGTCGTAGAAATAGGAGTTTTCCGGTAAATAGCCAATGCGTTGCTTGATTTGGCGATCGCCAACCGGTTTCCCTAATAGCATCGCTCGTCCAGAAGTCGGGCGGACAATTCCTAACAACATCTTCAACAAGGTGGTTTTTCCCGCACCATTGGGGCCGAGCAATCCAAAGGTTTCTCCTTGGTAAACTGAAAGCGTACAGTTGGAGAGAGATGCTATTTTCTGAGTCATCCAGAACCCAGTGCGATAAACCTTGCTGAGATTGAAGGTTTGCACAACGGGCGGTTTATCCGTTGTCGCGGGTTGTATCGGTTGAGCCGTTGCAGAATCCATCGCAAATGTACTACAGTTTAGGTCACTTTATTATTGATTCCCCGTTTTGCCGCTTTTGATGTCATTGGGTTCTCGCTTGTCGATCCAGTCTGCGCTAGGTTTAAAACATTGCAGTTTCAGGACATGTTTATGGATCGTTCAAAAGTTGTAGCAGTGATTACCGGGGCAATTTCGATCTTACTGGCGATCGCCTACTTGATTATCGTCCAAATCCTCGACTTCCGAGGCGAAATGGTTCCCGCCCCCACAAGTCTCATCAATCCGAATCCGGTTTTTGTACAAGTTTTAAAAGCCGACCCCCACAAAAACTAGCAACTGATGGTCTTCAGAAGCTTGTAACCCTTGAAGGTGCTATATTTTTGACTAAAGCCGATGATGAGATTTGAACTCACGACCGCTCGATTACGAATCGAGTGCTCTACCACTGAGCTACATCGGCACTAACATTGACGATTAATCATTATAACACGGTTGTTTGCAAATTAAAACCATTATGCCCAAACCCAGCCAGCGCAAACCGTCAAACTTAACGCCCGAACAGTACAAACAACTCAGAGCCGAGATCAAAGCCCCCTATCGAGGGTTGCGACAGTTTATTTATGTGGCGTTTGGGGCGTCTGGGTTTATTGGGGCCTTAGTTTTTCTAGCTCAGGTGGCTTCAGGGCGAGAGGTCGGAACAGCATTACCTAATCTTGCCTTACAACTGGGTGTGGTGGCGCTAATGGTTTGGTTATTTCGCCTAGAGCAACGGGCGAGCGAACGTTCCGAGCGCTAGTAAATTTTTGTGACTTTTTCAACGAAAAACTTTATGTCAGGTGACAAAGCGAAATACAAAGAAAACATTACGAAATCAAGAGTCCCCTTTTTTTTCTGCGATCATTAAAAGTATTGAAAGGAGGTCAGCCAATATAAAGACCTTCAAGATAAAACCGATATAAATACATGTGCAAGGCGCTAGTCTCCACGATAGGAGAACTGGCGCTTTGTATTTGAGTCTCAAGGAAAACTATAGAAGTATCCATTTGTTGAGGTTAAACCAGATGAGCGATCGCGCTAGGCTATTCCAACTCAAAAACATAAGTCAGAGTAGCGCTAAACTTCTGCAACAAAAGAGCAAACTCTTGGCTTGCTTAATAGCTAGTTTAGTATTTTTGACGATTGCCTTACCTGCCCAAGCCGCAAGTAATATTAGCCCGCGTTTAGAAGAACAGGTTTTACAGATTATCCGCAACCACCCGGAAGTGCTAATCGAATCGGTACAAGCCTATCAGCAACAGCAGCAACAGCAACTTCAATCGGCTCAACAGGCATTTCTAGAAGAGCTACAAGCTAATCCTAAAGGGATTGTGGGGAATTCTCCTTACCAGGGTGCTGAAGATTTTAAGGTTGTTTTGGTAGAATTTTCCGATTTCCAATGTCCTTACTGCGCTCAAGCCAGTCAAACGCTAAAGCAGTTTATGGCTAAACATGGCGATCGCGTTACCTTAGCCTACAAACACTTTCCCATTACCCCCTCCCATCCGGAAGCCATGAATGCCGCGCGAGTGGCTTGGGCGGCGGAACAGCAGGGGAAATTTTGGGAAGTTCACGATGCGCTGTTTCAACGCCAAGCTGAACTAGGGGAAAACCTGTATCAGGAACTCGCCCGCAAGTTTAATTTAGATTTAGAACAGTTTGAACGCGATCGCACCTTAGCCGATAACGCGATCGCCCAAGACATGCAACTGGCTGCGAGCTTAGGAATTTCCGGTACGCCCTTCTTTGTGATGAACAATCAAGCCTTTACCGGAGCCATTCAACTCGACGAACTTGAAGACATCCTTGCCCGCGTCAGTGCCAGTTAGCCTAACGCAGCCTCCGCAGGGCTTCCTCCGCCTGTCTCACCCCATCGGCTTGGTTTTGGGCGCGAAATAGATCGCGAGCTTTTTCTAGGGCTTCGCGGGCTTCTAAACGGCGCTCTCTGGTTTGGAGGGCCAAGCCAAGGCGATAGTAAGCTTGGGGATTATTGGGGGCTAGCTCGATCAGCTTGCGATAGGCAACGATCGCTAACAGATAATCTTGCTGTTGCGTCAGAATATCGGCGATCGCCAAATGCGCGTCAATATGATCTGGCCTTAACGCCGTCACGCGCCGATAAGCTGACAGCGACGCCTGGAGGTCATTTTGGGCTTGTCTGAGCCGTGCAATTTCAAAGTGAATATCGGGATTGTTAGGTTCTAATCTCGACGCCTCCTCTAGCGCCACCCGCCCTGCATCCAAATTATTTTGAGCTAACCAAGCGCTGGCTAATTTCAACTGAATGCTACTTTTGCGGGGGGCTAACTGCGCGGCTTGCTGTAACGGTTCAATGGCCTCGCGATAGCGTTCCTGTTGTAAGTACAACGCCCCAATTAACTCGTAGGCGTCAGGGTTGCGCGGATCGATGCTTAAAACTTGCTGATAGGAGCGAATCGCCCCGTTGTAGTCATTTTGGCGCAACAGTACCACCCCTAATCCCAAATGAGCATTTAGGTTGCGAGGATCGAGTTGGATAGCGCGTTGATAAGCTGAAGCGGCCGCACTGTAATCGCCGCCGCTGGCTAAACTAAAGCCAAGGGCATAGGCAAAATCAGCATTGTTGGTATCGAGGCTCACAGCGCGCCGATAGGCGTCTACGGCTGCTCTATAATCTCCCTGACGCGCCTTGAGATAGCCAATTCCTGCAAAGATCCGAGCGTTGTTACCATCGAGCGATGCAGCTTCTTGATAAAGCGCGATCGCTCCCATATAGTCTCCTGCATCTACCCGTTTGCGGCCTTCCCGCAGGAGTTCGTTGAGGCGCTGGCTCGCTGAGGTTGGACGGCTTTGGGCGATTAACTCCACAGCGGAAGAACCTTGCGGTAAACCTAGAGCTAAACCGCCCCAGGCGAAAAGTGTCACCAAGAATAGAGTCTGCTTTTGCACGGTCGATTCTGTGTCAAAGTGTTTAGAGCAACGAAGAGAATGCTAGCATCTTGCCTGCATTTCGCCATCCGCAATTTAAGCGCGATCGCACATTGAATGGCGAAACGCTGAGTATTGCTGGAACAATCTTCCAGCCAGCCTGACTCAATCGGGATTATTTAGGTTGCAGCTTGAAGTTAGCTTTTGAGGGTTAATAGGAATAGAAAACTATGATCGTTACCACCACTGACTCCGTTGAAGGATACGTCGTTGAGTCCTATTTGGGAATCGTTACGGCTGAAGTTGTCTATGGTACTAATGCTTTACGCGATTTCTTTGCAGGGATTCGCGATATTGTTGGCGGGCGTACCGGGAGTTATGAGAAAGTTTTTGAAAAAGGCCACCAAGAGGCGATCGCCGAATTGCGTCAGCGGGCACAAAGGCTAGGCGCAGACGCAATTCTAGCGGTTGAGGTGGATACGGGCAGCATTAATGTCGATCAGTCGGGGGCGCTGTTACTTGTGACGGCAACAGGAACGGCTGTGAAGTTGCGCCGCTAGAGTAGACTAAATCCCCCTAATCTCCTGAACTAGCGAACGCTAGGGAAATTAGGGGGATTTGAGAGATGAGATTTATTTGAATAAGTTTTTGATTTTACCGATTAATCCTGGGGCTGGCTTGTCGGTGTGATTTTCCGGTTGGCTGCTGACGCGATCGAGCGATTTTTTGGCTTTTTCGGAGGCGGCTTGGGTTTTCCCTTTTTCTTCAATTAAGGTTCCTTGAGTTTCGCGATTGAGTTCGCCCAAGTGTTCGCGACCTAATGTCCGATTGACGTTACCCTGAAGGCGATCGCCCCCTTCTATATTGAGCTGTGCTGCTAGAATCGATTGGGGCACAACTGCTGGTGCAGCAAAGGTTGCAGGAACGCTACTCAATAAAAATATCCCCAAAACGCCTACCGATAAAATCAAGCGAACGATGGTTTTCTGGTACAAATTAATCATGGTTTCGCAACCGCTTATACAGACTTGAGTGTAATACTTCTATTGTGAACAAACGCTCAAGTTTGCTGATATATCTAGAGGCAGATTCCCAATCGCCGTCGAATGTCTAAAGCTTGACTTTTAGTTCAAAAATACGAAACCACCCCTCTACAAAAGGCGATTCGCTGAAGAATCGCCTCGTCCCTTTCCTAGGGTTCTACCTCATAACCAATGGCAGTAATCGCTTGTTCAATCGATTCTAAAGACACTTCCGTATCTACGCTAACGTGCTTAGTCGGTAAGTCAATATTAATTTTGGCTTCCGAGTCTACTGTTTTAATGGCTTCTGTAATTTTTTCAGCACAGCCATCACAAACCATGTTGGGTACAACCATTTCGAGCGCCATTGTTAGACCTATCTTATAGACTTAAAGGACAATGAAATACTTTTAACTTGAAAAAGGGCTTGAGTCATCACCTATGCGATAGATCGCGTTCTTTAGCGCTAAACTCGACCCTTCTCCCCTCTCCTCAAGAACAAAGGTCTGTACAAAAAGGTTGGCTAGAAGGGTTCGCCTCGGTATGATGTTCAGATACTCAAGTCTGCTAGCTGCGCCCAAACCACCGAAAAACGACTTCTATGACAGCTTCTACCGTTCAGGTTTATCCCGTTATTTGGAATGAAGACCGCGTTTTACTGATCGATCAAAATCGTCTCCCAACCGAATATGTCTTAGTCGAGATTAGTCGTTACGAAGACATGGCTGTTGCCATTCGGACGATGATTGTTCGGGGGGCCCCAGCCATTGGAGTTGCAGCCGCTTATGGACTGTACTTGGGGGCGCGAGATGTGCAAACTCAAGATCGCGATGAGTTTCTTGCTCAAATTGAGGCGATCGCGCAACAATTACGTCAAACCCGCCCGACTGCGGTGAATCTATTTTGGGCAATTTCGCGGATGATGCGAACCGCCTACGAAAGCTTGGGGACGGTTGATGAAATTAAGGAAATCTTGCTCAATACTGCCAAGCGCATCAATGCCGAAGATCTGCAAACCTGTCAAGCTATTGGCACGCATGGGTTAGAAGCTTTACCCCAAACGCCAGAAAAGCTGACGATCCTCACCCACTGCAACGCCGGGGCCTTAGCGACAGCAGGTTACGGAACGTCCCTTAGCGTTGTGCGAACGGCATGGCATAGCGATCGCCTCAAGCGGGTGTATGCTGATGAAACCCGCCCTCGCCTGCAAGGGGCGAAGTTAACCGCTTGGGAATGCGTTCAAGAAGGTATCCCTGTAACCCTGATTACCGATAGTATGGCCGCGCACTGCATGAAGTTGGGCTTGATTGATGCGGTAATTGTGGGGGCGGATCGGATCGCGTCCAATGGCGACACGGCGAATAAGATTGGAACCTATAGTTTAGCGATCGCCGCTAAGGCCCATAACTTACCCTTCTTTGTGGCTGCGCCTCTCTCGACGGTAGACTTTAAGCTATCGGATGGCAGCCAAATTCCCATTGAAGAACGCGATCCGGCTGAGATTTACAAAATTGGTGAAACCCTCATCTGTGCGGCGGGAACCGAGTTTTATAACCCGGCTTTTGATGTCACGCCAGCCGAGTTAATTACGGCGATTATCACCGAGTATGGTGCAGTTAAGCCGGAAGAGTTGAAGGATTTTCAAGCCAAGCAAATCAGTTAAGGTTGGGAGGTGATTCGTCTCCCTTTATTGGGCAATTCTAAATTGGAATTGTCCTTCATTGCCAATGGGTTGATTTCCGGCAAAGGGAAAGGCAACGCTGGGATTGTTTGCGCCCTCGCGCTGAATGTATTCGAGTTGCTCGTTGAGATTGACTCTCACACCAGTGGCATCAATGGCAGGCGGAGTGGGATTGACTTCTAGAGTGGTTAGAGGACTCGCTTCAAGCCAGACGGTTTGCAAATCGTTGACTGTCCGATCTTCGACATTTAGCGATTCGCCGGATAGAGTGACACCTTCTGGCACTTCTTGGGCGATCGCGATCGTTGGCAATCCCCCAACCGCCACGCTAACACCAATCATCAATAGGAATTTGTGAAGCCGAAGCATAATTGTGCCTCCTTATACATTCTATTTTGTTAAATTTTTATCAAGAATTGATTCAATTCTCAGCAAAATGAACGCGAGCGTCTAGCTCCTTAAGATGGATTTTTGAGTCGCGCCACCGATAGCTGAGGGTGCTTCAAACTCTAGAAATTTCAATCCCTGAGCGGCTCAACTCAACGATGAATTTCTCTATCAATAATCGTACCTAAACGGGTCAGACCTGCTGATTAAGAAAAGAAAACTCTGCTTTAAGAGCTAGCTAATCTACTCATTAAAACAGAGTTTTGCAATACTTTTGGTATCTCAAGCTGCACTGACTCAAAAGATTGGGCGATCGCTCAATGCAGGATAATATAACGATTGCGGTCAATACTTAACCATCCCTCCTCCCGCAACTGACCTAGCAAGCGCGTTACGGTAACGCGAGTTGTCCCAATGGCATTGGCTAAATTCTGGTGCGTAAGTTTCACGCTGATGCGCGTTCCCTCAGCAACGGGTTGACCGATTTCTTGCTTTAATAAAGACAACAGTTGGCACAGTCGCTCCTTGACTCGTCGGTGTCCAACCAACGCCAGCATCGCCTCTGTTTGACGCAAGCGACGGCTTTGATGCTGCCACAGACTCCGAGAAAGCGTAGGAGACTGTTCGATCTCCGCTACAGTTAAACGCATCAAATCAACATCAGACAGCGCCGTAGCATGATAAGAATAGATAGAGGTTAGCGGTAAACCAAAAGGCATTGAAGGCGAGGCTAAACCCAGTAACACCTCATCGCCATTGGGGAATAAGGTACTCAACAGAACAACACCGCGACAAACAATCCAAATATCTTGAGAACTCATCTGAATCGTTTGACCGTTACTGTAAAAGCTCAGACCTCGACCTTGGTAAAGTTCTTCAAGCAGTTGGCGTAACTCGGAAGGAGCAACAGCCTCTGAAGCAAATGAGTGAACCATAAAAGATTTACCAAGGGCAGTGAAAAACTTGCCTCTCACTCTAAAGGATGAAACTAAACACCAGGTAAACTCTAGGTTGGCTTTTGGTTAAGCTTCTTTTCTGAGTGCTGAGTAGGGAAAAGAGTGCAAAGTTCCGAGTTCCGAGTTCCGAGTGGGAAAGACAGTGCTGAGTGGGGTACTGAGTGCTGAGTAGGGAATAAGTCAGTATTAACTTCAATTCCCTTCTTTCCCCCCACCTCCCCATCTCCCCAACCCCCCACCCTCTTCTTCCTGACTTATCGCCGATCGCAATTATCGCATTGTCCGCATGGGGACGATGTTTTCTGGGATGCAAAGCCAAAACTTTTCAAAAGAAATTGCCATCGGCATTGACGTTCGTGTAGATATTGGGTCATGTGCTGGATGGCTTGGTTGTTAGTATCGGGCAATTTAGCCGCTTGAGAATGAGTCAAGATTTGATAGTGGAAAGGATCGATCCAAGTGAGTTGTCCGCGACTGTGAAGTAAAGACAGACAGAGTTCGCAATCTTTAAATTGCTTTTTGACGAGGTTAATCTCTCCGGTGGGTGGTAATTTATGAGCTAGGGCTTGGGCTTTATCAAGTTGCGATCGCATTCGGTCTCCAAAAAAGGCCCGACGTTGTTTATCCTCACTATCTAGCCATCCCGTTGGTTCGCTAATCAAAGTTAAAGCTTCTGCGGGTTTTCCATCTCGGCCTGCACGTCCGACCTCTTGCACGTATTCTGAAAGGAGTAAAGGTGCGTGGAAATGAATCACCCAGCGAACATCAGGTTTATTAATTCCCATCCCAAAGGCAGAAGTACAGACCACAAATTGCAATCTATCTTTT
>JAAHGE010001030.1 GCA_010672635.1 Desertifilum sp. SIO1I2
ATTGCAATTTGAAGCAAGATACCTCGCCGCGATCGATGATATGTTTCAATCCCTATTAGGGATTAGATGAAATTGCAATGGATTCTCTCAGCTACTTTGTCCATCTGTTCGAGGTTTCAATCCCTATTAGGGATTAGATGAAATTGCAAATGTCCCCGCGCCCGACGCTCAATCTTGGATGCGGGTTTCAATCCCTATTAGGGATTAGATGAAATTGCAATTTTTTTGAGGTGATTTCGCCAAAACTCGGCTTCTCGGTTTCAATCCCTATTAGGGATTAGATGAAATTGCAATGCGGCAACCCAGAAGCCTTGATGTATTTAGTTTTCCAGGTACCGATGCGCGAGCGATGAGTCAAAGATAGCATACCCTGGGGGAACAGACAAGCCTCAGAGCCTGAAAGCCTTACCCTGTAAGGAGCGCGGGCATCTTTGAGAGAACAAACGCTGAAACCCTTAGCCAGAGAGGGTATAGAAGAACTTAGGGATAACCGCAAAATCTACACCCTCCCCCTCGCGCACTTAGGCGAAGAAAGCCACCTCATCGCGAGGCATGACGCCGCCGATGCGTTCTACTTTACCTTGACAGCAGCCACAGAGGAAATAGAAACGGATGCTATCGGTGTCGGCTTGGATCAGCTTTTGCAAGCGCGATCGCAATTTAGCATATTGTGTCTCAGTCAGCGAACACTCAAAGATACTGTACTGCACCCATTGTCCGTAAGACTTGAGAGCTTTGTGAATCTTGGTTCGGCGCTTATCCTCAGAGATATCGTAAGACACCACAACAAACATTAGCCGATACCTCTATTTCAACACCAACGGCGGATACTGGTCGATTTCTCCCATGAGATACTTCGCCAATAGTCTCGCCTGAATTTCAAACGCCTCTTGATAGGTACCCTTTCTTCCCATCACCGGATGCGTGAATCTATCTTGCTTCTTCTGTTCGTACATCCGCAAAAATATCTTTAAGCCATCTGGGGTAAGGGATACCGCGCCGCTAATCGGTTCGGTGGTAAAGTCTGAAGGGGTGAG
>JAAHGE010001031.1 GCA_010672635.1 Desertifilum sp. SIO1I2
AAGACTTTATTGCAGCGTAACTTAATTTCACCAGATTTAAGTTGAGCGGCCCGTTGCAAGAGGTCTTGCAGTTCCGAGGCGCTTAAATCTGCCAAACTGAGTAAGTCGCGTCCTTTCAATGGCTCCACCACACCCTCCAAATTTGCGATTTGAGATTGCTCAGGCTGTAAATTTTAGATTTTAGAGGTTAACGAGCGCTTTTTTTGTTACTCCATCGCCAAAACGGGGAAATTTACCCAAAATTAGGCGCTAGGGTTAGCCGTTTTGACCCCAACTGGCGATAGCTGGGATTTGAGATACATCCCCAAAGCGACGAACAGCACGATAACCAATGCGCCGATACCAATGGGACTCGGCAACCAAAACACAGCTTCGATATGATTAATCTGACCGGGTTCTAGGTGCCAAATTACTTGATTGCCAATGCGATCGCTCTGAGGGTTAATGGCGCTAGCATCAGGAGTGAGAATGGGTTTAGCACCCCAAGGTGTAGTTAAGCTAAAAGCCAGTTCCAGCAGCGAACCCGGACTGACCAGCACGTTACCATTAGAAGAGATGACGCCGAGCGATCGCAAATCCAACTCCAACTCCACATGATTGCGAATCCAGAATAACAAGTTATTTTGGCGCACCTCTAAATGCGATTCAAACTGAGGTAAATCCTCGCTAACCGTGGTTTTGCCATTCTCCACCGGGTTAAAAAATTGATTAAACTTCTTCTGTAAATCCGCCCCATTATCAAACGGAATAATCACCGTTAAATCTTGCTCGGAAATGCGCTGCGTTCGGCCCTGCAACTGCCTAGTGCGGCGTTCGATACTTTTTAACCAATCTTCCGCCGTTGTCCGGCTAAAACTGGTGAGGCGATCGGCTAACTTGATATGCTGAATCATCTCGCCATGCGTCGGACTCTCAAAATTCACCCCCACATCGTAGCGAACGCAACCCGACAGTAGCGTTACTAAACACAGATACAAGGGAATGAGCCACAGGACAACAGACTTTGGTCTTCGCATTTCCAGTTCCTTCTAACTC
>JAAHGE010001032.1 GCA_010672635.1 Desertifilum sp. SIO1I2
TTGCTGGCTTAACTGCTGCCAAACTTGAGTAGAGAAGTCTGTTTGGCAGCAGTTAAGCCAGCAGGGACAGCGTTATCTTGAGCAGCAACAATTTGTAGAAGCACTTCAAGTCTATAAGCTGCAACTGAGGATTTTACTAGATTTTGACGATCTCAATGCCGCTAGTTGGGTCACAATTGAGATTGGGAAAGTTTACTATTACCAACAGGACTTTGAAAAGGCGATCGCTTGTCACGCTGAAGTCTTAAATACTGCTAAAACCCTGAAAGATCGAGCAATGGAAAGTTTAGCCCTAGCTTGGTTGGGGTGCCATTATCGAGAATTGGGGCAGTTAGAGCAAGCCTTAAAGTATTTTCAAAAGCGTTATGCAGTCGCTTTACCGCTAGGCGACTGGGCAGCCCAAAAGGATAGTTTAGCCGCCTTAATCGATCTTTCTACACGCTTGAACCTTTCGGAACGGACAATTCAATATTATAAAGCTCAGGCAAGTCTGTTTAAGACCCTCAAAGATTATGGCAATGAGTATACCAGTTTATACAATTTAGCTCTATTGCAATTTAATCGCCAGCAATATCAGGAAGCTTTAATCCGTTTCGAGAGGGCTTTACAACCTGCAAGGCTATTAGAAGGCGATTCACTTCAAGCTGAAAAGATTGCCAACGCCCGTTATATGTTGGGGCAATGTTATCACCGTTTAGGGCAAAAAGAAGCCGCAATTTCTTGTTACGAACAAGCCGTTAATACCTATTTAGAGTTAGCAATCACAAATTGGGCAGAACAAGGCTTAGAGTATCTAGCCAGTTTATATCGCGAAACTCAAGAACTTGATAAAGAGATTGAGTGCCAGAAGCAACGGCTCAAGTTAGTACAAGCAAGGGAAGATCGGATTACTGAGCAGACTCTTTTGTACTTAATTGGCAATCTTTACAATAATCGAAAACAGCATCAACCAGCGCTTGAGTATTATCAACAAACAGCTACTTTAGCCAGGTTTTGCTGCTGACCTAAACTTTCGGCTAAAGTAGCTA
>JAAHGE010001033.1 GCA_010672635.1 Desertifilum sp. SIO1I2
TCGAAGCGATCCGCTATTGTGAGAGTCATCAAGAATTGTTGACTCTCACAATAGCGGATCGCTTCGGAGATTGCGCTTAAAGGTAAATCCCAGTTTTCTGCGGCCTGTTCTGGGGTCATTTCATTAATAATCATGTCTTGCCAAACTGTTGAAGCAAGAAGCTTGCGACCTTTAATATAAAGTTGTCGTCGCCAAGGGTGAGGACGCGCTACTAAATATTGCCAGTTTTCATCCGGGGTTGCATCTTGCAAAGATTGGACGATTGTACTAACGAGTATAAGGCGATCGCTCACAGACAACTGGCGCACTTGTTCTTGAAGTTCTTGCAAGGACATGGGGGTATTCCAACCAATGCGATATTTTCATTCTAGTAGGCGCGATCGCGATCTGATTAGTTGTTGTACTGCTCTCACACAGCACTCTGTATTCTAGTAAGTGCGATCGCCCAGCGTACCAGAGGTGATCGCATCGCGTATCGTCAGTTTAATCATTCGGTTTATGACCACCACAAGAGAGCGAGACATTGTAAAGACAGTCAAAACCAATTTTTTATAGTGAAAGATTACAAATGATGATCTTTTACCAAGCTAATTCCATATACTCTGGAAATCATTTAAGTCAATATCTTCTATGTATTTAGGATGGAGGACTATTCTCACTTCTTCAGTAGTAATTTTCCCTCCTTCCTCAATAGCGTTCGTGATTGCTAGCAAATTGAGTTCTAGAAGTCTAGTGGGATTCAACCTAATTCCTGTTACGCCACTTCCAATCAACGGGATATTCACAGCATTGCCCCGTGCGTGAATACGTGCCTTTTCCCAGAATTTCTCTAAAGCTATCCACATTTTTGAAACATTACAGTTATTGTCCGGAATATGACCCTTTAATTCAGTTTCAGTGAGTGCAAATAGTATATAATCTTGCCCATTTAGTTCCAAGGTTACAGTAGTACCTAACGGGTAATACTTTTCTTTGCGTTGAGTTGCATCTCTATATATTTCCTGGATGATCATGCCGACCAAGCGGCT
>JAAHGE010001034.1 GCA_010672635.1 Desertifilum sp. SIO1I2
GGTCGATAGCCCAGGGTATCGACCTGATTTAGTAGGGCGCAAAATTGAATCTTGGGGCGAATTATTTAATCCTGAGTTTAGAGGGAAAACCTCAATTCTTGATATTGCCTCTATCGGGATTATGGATGCCGCAATGGTCATTGAAGCTTTAGGTTTAATGACTTTCCAAGATAAGGGTAATATGACCCCAGAAGAACTCGATAAAGTTACGCAAATTTTAGTCGAACAAAAACGCCAAGGTCAGTTTCGCGCTTTTTGGAAAAACTTTGACGAATCCGTTAACTTAATGGCATCAGGCGAGGTCGTTGTACAGTCCATGTGGTCGCCTGCTGTCACCCAGGTGAAAGCCAGGGGAGTCGAATGTATTTATGCTCCCTTAAAAGAAGGTTATCGCGGTTGGGGCGGCGGTATTGGACTCTCGAAGAATTTATCAGGAATTGCCCTAGATGCTGCCTACGAATACCTGAATTGGACGTTAGAAGGTTGGTTGGGTGCTTTCCTGGGTCGCCAAGGTTATTATAGTGCAGCGCCAGAGTTAGCCAGAAACTATATGTCCCCTGAAGAATGGGATTTCTGGTATGAAGGAAAACCGGCTGCTACAGATATGGTAGACCCCTTTGGCAAAACCTTAGAAAAACAAGGTGCTGTCCGCGATGGCGGTTCTTTTGCAGAACGTTTTGGCAATATTGTTTGCTGGAATTCAGTTATGAATGAGCAACGATATTTAGTCCAAAAATGGAATGAGTTTGTATCTGCTTAATTCTCAGTTGGGATGGTCGATTTCTCAATGAATGTCCTTAGTGTGTATCCATGAGTCTGCTCGATTCCCCCTAACCCCTCTTAATAAGAGGGGGACTGGATTCACAGTCTTCTTAATAAGTGGAAAACTGGAGTCAAAGTTCCCCTTAATAAGGGGAATTTAGGGGGATCTTAGCTAGGTTTTGAGTTCATACACTCGCTGTATAGACACGGTATTCCCCAAGGAGAGGGGAATACCGTGTCTATACAGCGAGTGTATGAAC
>JAAHGE010001035.1 GCA_010672635.1 Desertifilum sp. SIO1I2
TCCCCCAGTAGACGCGATCGCCGCAGAAAACTTGCCCGGAGAATTAGGCCCCCGCCATCAATTGAGTTATCGGCAATGGGTTGCACTGCTTGAACGCGAAGCCCAAGTGATGGCTCAAAATCAGCCGCAACACCTCAATATTCTTTTAGGAGATTCTATTAGTCTCTGGTTTCCACCAGACTTTCTCCCGCCCGATCGCATTTGGTTAAATCAGGGAATTAGCGGGGAAACCTCATCGGGTTTATTACGCCGTCTCTCTTTGCTAGATCGAACTCAACCGGAAGCCATCTTTGTGATGATCGGCATTAACGATCTACTTAAGGGGGTTAAAGATCGCGAACTGCTAGAGAACCAGCGTAAAATTATCCGCGATTTGCGGTGGATTCATCCGCAAGCAGCCCTGATTGTCCACTCCATTCTGCCCCATAGCGGCCCCTCTGCGACCTGGGAAGGGCGCTCTCGCCTGCTAACCCTCTCAAACGATCGCATTCGCGTCCTCAACCGAGAGCTGAAAGCGATCGCCCAAGAAGAAGGCGTGCATTTCCTCGACTTGCAACCCCTCTTTACTGACGAAAATGGCTATCTGCGCCGCAACCTCAGCACGGATGGTTTGCACTTAAACCGCGAAGGCTATTTACTTTGGAGTTCGGCGCTGTTAGTTTTCTGCCAATTGGAACTAGATGCGCCTAGTCGGTAGAGGAGGATGGGGAGGTTGGGAGATGGGGGGATGGGGAGATGGGGGAAAGAATGGGAATTGGGAATTAGGAGTTGGGGGTTGGGGAAGAAGAGGATGGGGGATGGGGAGATGGGGGGATGGGGGGAAGAAGGGGAATTGAAGTTAATACTGACTTATTCCCGACTCAGCACACTGCTACGCAGAAGCTAAAGCAACAGCACTTTCCACTCAGCACTCCCTTCCCCACTCGGAACTCGGAACTCGGAACTCAGAACTGGGTTATCCTATGAGGGGAGTTGGCGCACTACTCAGGTAGAAATTGCTCTATATTGATCGGTGAGCCAT
>JAAHGE010001036.1 GCA_010672635.1 Desertifilum sp. SIO1I2
TCGATTTAATGTCGCTATCGGTAGGAGAATGTTACGAGATTGTAGTGACAACTCTAGCCGGACTTTATCGCTATCGATTGGGGGATGTTGTTAAATGCGTTGGCGATACAAAAACTCAACAATGGGAGTGCGATTATAATAGCCAACGCATTTAACAACATCCCCCAATCGATAGCGATAAAGTCCGGCTAGAGTTGTCACTACAATCTCGTAACATTCTCCTACCGATAGCGACATTAAATCGACCGTAGAAAGGTTATCAATTTCTACTGACTTGAGAGGAATAAATTCAAAGAAAGCAGCATAAGGAGTAATAACATAAGCCGGATTCTCCTGTTCGGGTTGCAAATTAATGCCAATCCAAGATTCAGAAGCACCATAACCATGCGAAAAGATTGGCAAATCTCCTGTATAAAACTGCAAGCGTTCTTTATAAATCTGCATCGCTCCTGTGGTAATACATTGGATATGCGATAGCTGCGGCCAAATTTTGGGAATAATTCCTGCAAATCCTTGTTCAAACGTATCTTTTAACGCTTGAGCGCGTTCGGAATTGGGGCGAAGCAAGGCTTGTAGTTCTTGACGAATCGAGTCATCTATGTCTAATTCTGGATTAATTTGACCGGACTGAATATCGTCAATAATTGAACTCCAATATTCCTCTAAGATTTGCAGCGCTTGCAAAACATTAGAGGCAAAATTCGCTGAAATATAGCTGAGGTTGGGTTCGAGCAGACCAAACAGCCAATGACAATAATACGCACTGGTATAATCGGAGATTAAAAAGAGCGAGGGAGGGCTGCTAAACTTAAGTTTAATCAAATTTTGAGTCAGCTTGGATTGTCGAATCCCACCACTTGTTCCCGTGCCTTTAGGGATACCGCTGGGGGTATGTTTTAAGGGTTGAGCATTGGCAAATGCCAAACCTAAGCCGCTTGATGAATTCGCCTGAGTTTTCCAAGCATAACGCTCAGTTAAGGCAGCGACGGCTTGGAAGGATTTTTGATAGGTATCAAA
>JAAHGE010001037.1 GCA_010672635.1 Desertifilum sp. SIO1I2
TTTTTTTTTTATGATACGGGGACCAACCGGATCTAACCCCTTTCCCTACACGACGCTTTTCCGATTACATTGAGGTTGAGACTCGCACCTACCAGGATCAAGAAGAGCCAGAAGAAATCCTCGTAGGTATTCCAGATGCTGCTGTCTTAGCTGCTCAGTCAATCGATCCAGTGGAGCCGTTGCGAGTTGAATCAGGTGCAACGTTAACTCAGAAGCGGCCCCGCTCCATTCTCTTGCCCCAGCCAATCACCCTTAAAGAGCGCTATCTAGAAGTTCGCGAAGTCGGCACAGATACCTTCATTACAGTAATTGAGGTGCTATCACCCAAAAACAAGCAGAAGGGAAAAGGCAGAACGGCTTATGAGAACAAGCGCCGGCGAATTTTGGGCAGTCTCTCTAATCTCGTTGAAATCGATTTGATACGGGCTGGCATCCCGATGACGATAATAGGAAAGGTGCAGCCGAGCGACTATCGCCTCATTGTCAGTCGTAGTTCACAACGCCCTCAAGCTGACCTGTATGACTTTGACTTGCGCGAACCTATTCCCAGTGTGCCGCTGCCGCTAAGACCCGAAGACGAGGAGCCGTTGATAGAATTACAGGCAATTGTGCAGGGCGTGTGCGATCGGACGGGGTATAACGAACGCATCGATTATCGTCAGCCTGTACCCCCGCCAAAACTATCCAATACAACTCAACGGAGATTCTCAATAACCCATGCAAATAGATCAGGTCATTGAAACGTATAATTATGGAGCAGCAAATTACGATGCCATTATGCAACGCTACTGGCATGTAGAGCGTGAACCTTTCATTAATTCTTTAAACCTAAATTCCGGGCAGACTGTACTGGATGCAGCAGTGGGAACGGGGCTGAATCTTCCAGCATATCCTCCCTACGTACATGTGACAGGAGTTGACCTTTCTGAAGGTATGTTGGATGAGGCGCGTAAAAAATATGTATCTGCTGATGTCACCCTAAAAGTGGCAGATTTGCAAAATCTTGATTTTCCA
>JAAHGE010001038.1 GCA_010672635.1 Desertifilum sp. SIO1I2
TCAGCGATCGCGCTCCAGTTTTAATCTCAAACGTCCAGTACGCGCAGCCAGAAAAGCTTTCCCAGTTTCTGGATGTGCAGATTACCCCGCTTCAGTCCAACAGCAATGGATATATCGGCGTTAGCATCAGCTTTATTGATGTTACAGGCTATCACGATTTGCAAGCCGAGTTGCATCGCTACAACCAAGAACTCGAAACGGCAAATGAAGAATTGCAATCGAGTAATGAAGAACTCGAAACCACTAATGAAGAATTGCAATCCACTAACGAAGAATTAGAAACTACTAATGAAGAATTGCAATCCACTAACGAAGAATTGGAAACGATGAATGAGGAATTGCAATCCACTAACGAAGAACTCCAAACCATTAATGATGAACTGCGAATTCGCACCGTTGAGTTAAATCAAAGCAATGCGTTTTTAAATTCAATTCTCAGCAGCTTGCGGGGAGGAGTAGTGGTCATCGATCGTCAATACAATGTTTTGACCTGGAATGGAGAAGCAGAAAATCTTTGGGGACTCCGCTATGAGGAGGTTCAGGGCCATTCGCTGTTTAGTTTAGATATTGGCTTACCCGTGGAGCAATTAGGAGAACCTATTCGTAATTGCTTAGTCGGTAGCGAAAAATATCAAGAGGTCATTTTACAAGCAACGAACCGCCGGGGACGTGCTATTCAATGTCGAGTCAGCGTGACTCCGTTAAATGGTCATGAGGAAAATCAACATCGAGGGGTAATTTTATTAATGGAAGAAATAGAAAATTGAAGCAAAAAGTCAAGATCGGCCAATAAACGACAACCTCAGCCTAGGGATAGGCGATCTCATGGGGCTAAAGCTGCTAAGTATGAAACGATTGCAGGCTATTTACAACGATCGTGGGGGAAAATTCGATGCCGCACGAAGTCGCTAAAGCGCGAACTCAATTAGCAATGGAACATGCTCGTTTAGCCGAACGCCACGGGATGCAGCTTGTGCAGAGAGGACAAACTTTGCAGCAATCGTTTCATACTTA
>JAAHGE010001039.1 GCA_010672635.1 Desertifilum sp. SIO1I2
TGCATATTCTACGTTATACCGTAGAATATGCTGCCAGATGCGGGCGCTTTCTGGAAACGGGGGAATATAGACAAAATAGGCTTTGTGGTTGAGTTGTTGCTTTAAACGTCCGAGTAAATAGGTTTTACCCGAACCGCCATCGCCTTGAAGTAATAAAGTTTGGCTTTTCTGCTTCTTACCCAGGAGAGTCAGGGCTTCTTCGACTTGCGCGATCGCCTCTTGGTGGATAGACTCAACTAAAGGCGCTTGTCCGGTTTGCGGTAGCCAAAAGTTATCCGAACTGCGATTATCGAAAGGATTGATACTTTCAAGGATAAGCTGGTCAATAGACGGCATGAAAAACGTTTCCTTTGCTTGCAACATCAAAGCGCTAATCTTTAATTGGGGTTAGTCATTCACAACCTGAATGAAAAATAGCGGACAACCCGTACGCTGAGAGATACCCGCTTGAATTTGTTCTTGGGAATAGCGAGAGGCTTCTACCAAGGAACTGAGTTCAATTTGGTCATTTTTCTCTAAGCGATAAAGCGCTCGATCTAATTCTTCCCGCGACAGGGGAGGCTGTAACTTTTGGCGAAGGTGGAAAATAGGTAGATAGTTTCCCGTTCCTAACGTGCGGTCTAAATTTTGGATGGTTTGTAAAATATCCTCATCGCTGGGTAGGGAACCGGAAACTGGGGTTGCGGGAGTTGCGCGAGTTGACTTGCGGAGGAAGCGCAGGTAGTTCCCCAACAGGGTAAGGCTGATAGCCGGGTTGTTTCCCGCTTGGGGGATAAACTCATCGCGGAGATAGTCTAAGCCTTCGGGAGTTATCCAAACTTCGGCTTTTTGGGCTTTAACTTGGGTTTCCACATCAATTAAACCCCGTTCCTGGAAGCGTTGCAAAATGGCATCGCGTTCTACAGCTTTGGGTTGTTTAATCTGGCTGGGTTTGACCCTAGCTGAGGCTTTGGCGAGTTGTTCGACAACTTTGAGTTCGTTTGGGGTTAACGGAGATTGACCCGGTTC
>JAAHGE010000104.1 GCA_010672635.1 Desertifilum sp. SIO1I2
AGTGGGGACTCGTCCCCACTAAGCTCATTTCCCCTTTAAGAACGTTCCAGAATTGAGGTAGCTCGTCTAAGCTGGTTTTGCGGAGAAAACGACCAACTCTGGTGATCCGTGGATCGGACTCGTTTTTGAAGATTAACCCATTTGCTTCGTTTTTGACTTGGGTTTTCAGTTGGTCGGCGTTTTGCACCATTGAACGGAACTTATAAATCTTAAAGGTGCTGCCATGCAGACCATAACGCTTCTGGGAATAGAAGACTGGACCTGAGCTTTCAATTGTGATGGCGATCGCAATCGGGAGGAAAACAATTGCTAGAATCAGCAAACCCACTAAACTGCCAACAATATCAATCGCCCGTTTGAATAACGAGTAAACAGAGGGATGAATCTCTGGAGATTCTGTAACGAGGGTTGGTGAAAGCTCTGTTGAGACTAGTGAAGAATGCGTCATCTTAACTCTACCTACCTATCGGAAAACCGTGTATCTACTGATGCATGATGTCATTGACTATAGATCGACAAAGAAGGTCTGGGTAGGGAATAAGAGAAGGCTTGTCCAAATCTTTGAACTAATTCTCTAATCTTCCCATTTTTGTAAAGTTTCTATGAAGAAACTTCTCCTCTTGACCTCCGGGAATTCACAGATAAGAAATTTCAATCTGATTGTCCCCGTTAAATCTGCCTCAAGGCAGTGTAGGCAAGGAAAGCAGCCCAAAAATTCTCTCTTAAAGTAGGCGGATTGTTTTAGAGACCGTTGTATAGAATAACAAACAGAACTCGTGGAACTTCCGGGTTCTCCGGATACCCTAGGTAACTCAAGCTACAGGCACCCTCAGAGAAATCCCTCGCGCCTTACAGACCGGGGCGATCGCTGCTAAAAGTGTTTGAGTCTTGGTTTACCTGTTTATATAGTGCCCAAAATTTTTAAAAAACGATCGCTCTTTCAGGAGTAAAATTTAATGACTGTCATCCTGTTTTATTCATCTCTAAAAAATAGTTTCTCTTCTACAATAGAGAATCAAAATACTTGCCAGAGAGGACATTGTAGCGTGTTGAACAGACACTTAAGGTAGATTTATCGGGTTTTTACTTAAACTTGTGAGGTTCATCGGGATTGCATTCAGCAATATTATTGATAACCGTTTCTGGCTGTGGCTAGAGAAGAGTCAATAACTTTACCAAGACTTTACAGACAAAACCGAACTCTTGATGGTAGCTTCAAACTTGGCAAAAATGTCGCTATCCCAAGGAAGGGATGCCATAAAATGAAGTTGTAGCCGTATAGCTCTCCTGCTGGACTCTATCTGCCACAGCGCCATAGCCAAATTCTTGACCAATCTGAAAAGATTTTGCAAACATTGGGTCATCTGCATACGTAGAAGAAAGTACGTACAAGCCAGAAACTCCCCTAGACAGTGACACTCAATACCCAAGAGCCAACCCCCCTTGAGCCAAGTTCACCTTATCCGAATCGCGCAAGTTATGCCACCAGCACAACACAACTGCATAAAGGCGTCGCAAGGATGAACATTGAAAATCCTAACCGTTGCCAAACCGTGATAGAACACCCCAGGGCATCCGATCTCCTCTCCCAGCTTAATTCCGGTCAACTGCTAATGGTTAACCGGAATCGGCGCAATGGTCTGATTATTTACAAGCGCTTCCACGCCGAATTTGCAGGCCCAGGTGCTGCGGTCGGTGGTTTTTTTGATTCTGACTGCGTGCAAGTTGTGCCTGTGGGCAATACCTCCTTGGTTTACCCAGAAACGCACGAAGACCGTAAAAACGCCTACCTCATTCGCTTGCAGTGGGTACGCCTCACCCAGCAACTCACCGATAACCCGACCCCTCTCCAACGGGCCCAGAAAGTTCTCGACCAGTTTGAGAACTTCTTTGATGTGGATCTGGTGAAGCAGCTTCCGGATGAGGCATTCGCGCTATTAGTGGGGGTTCTACCGCAAACGATTAATGCGGTGCGCCACACGCCGGAGAAGCTAGAAACTCGTCTGAGTCCTTAAGCAGTTCGGCGAGGCGTTCCTGGGTGCGTTGGTTTTCCTCTGGCGTCCCAATGGTAATCCGCAAGCCGCCGCAGGTGTGGCGAATGACGGTGCCTTTGGCACGGAGTTGCTGGCAAAGCACCTCTGCTGCTGGGTTAGCCCGATCTGGGGGCAAATTGAAGCGGATGAAGATAAAATTGGCGGCGCTTTTGCTGACTTGGAACGCGGGGTACTGAATTAAAGCCTCATAGAGACGTTCCCGTTCGCTCAGGGTTTGGGGAATGGCGGCCAGTAGCTGATGGCGATGGGCGATCGCCAATTGGGCCGCAACTTGAGTGACGCTGGGTAAATTGTAGGGTAAGCGGACTTTTTCTAAAGCGGCGATCGCGCTTTCATCCCCCACAGCATATCCCACCCGATAGGCGGCTAACCGGAAGGCTTTGGAGAAGGTGCGTAAAATTAGCCAATTTGACCGTTGCAGCAGTTCGGGAACGAGGGTCTGTTGGCTAAATTCAAAATACGCCTCATCAATCACCACTAAAATCTCTTCAGGGAGTTGGCGCAACCATTCAATCTCGGCGGCGGTTAAGGCGTTCCCTGTCGGGGAATTGGGATGCACGACAAACACCACTCGGATCGGCGGATGGGTGGGGGTTTGAATCGCAGCAGTGGCGGCTTGAAGATCCATCTCAAAGCGATCGGGAGAACGCCCAACTTTAATCACAGGGATACCCAACGTTTCGGCAATAATGGCATACATCGAAAAAGTCGGATCGGCTACTAGAATCGAACCTTCCCCTTGCAAGCAAGTCGCCACCAGAACCGAGCGAATTAACTCGTCCGAACCGTTTCCCAGGGTAACTTGTGCGGGGGTAATACCCCGTTCCGTTAACCCGGCTGACTCGTTAACGTATTGCGCGATCGCTTCTTTTAATGCAAGATGACTTCCATCCGGATAGCGGTTCGCCTCAATGTGTTTGTGACATAGGCTCGCCAACTTCTGCTTGAGTTCTTCGGGTAGGTCGTAGGGACTCTCGTTAGAATCAATCCGATCCAGGAGAATGGGGGCATTGACTGGAGAACCCGCTGTTCCCCCAGGATGAGGTTTGTAAGCATTGAGTTGGCGAATCGCAGATCGGATAAAGGGAAGCATCGGCTTGACAACTACTGAATGAAAATCTATCCCCAATTTTATGGGAATTGGGAGTTAGGAGTTGGGGGTTGGGGGAAGAAGAGGATGGAAGAATTGGGAGTACAATTCGGAAATGCTTAAGCGTTTTGCGATCGCTCAAAATCGAAGTCCTGTGGGATTCAATGCGGCTCTGTCTGCTAACAGTATCCTAGAAAACCGCTATCGGATTGTGCGAGAACTGGGGGCTGGAGGGTTTGGACGGACGTATTTAGCTGAAGATATAACGCGCTTTGACGAGCAGTGCGTGGTAAAGGAGTTTGCGCCCCAGGTTCAAGGCGTGCAGGCGCTTTCAAAGGCAAAGGAGTTATTTCGGCGCGAGGCGGGGGTGCTGTATCGGTTGCAGCATCCCCAGATTCCTCGGTTTCGGGAATTGATGCAAGCCAACGTGCAGGGTCATCCGACGTTATTTTTGGTACAAGATTATATTCCCGGTCAGACTTACAGCCAACTGCTGAAGGCGCGTTTGGCTCAGGGGGAGCGGTTTAAGGAATTGGAGGTTCGCCAACTCCTCGCTCAGGTGTTGCCAACCCTAGAATATTTGCATGGGGAAGGGACGATCCATCGCGATTTGTCGCCGGATAATTTAATTCGTCGCGAGTCGGATGGGCTAACGTTTTTAATTGATTTTGGGGCGGTGAAGCAGGTGGCGAATACGGCGGTTCGTCGGTTGACGCCGCTGAAGGCAGGACCGACGCAAATTCATAAGCCGGGTTATTCGCCGCCGGAACAAAAACAGGGACAAGCTTATGAAAACAGCGATTTATATGCGCTGGCGGTGACGGCGTTGGTGTTGCTGACGGGGGAGCATCCGCAGGCGCTTTACGATAGCTATACGGCGACGTGGCGATGGCAAAATCGGGTGAGTCTGAGTCCGAATTTGACGCAGGTTTTGGTGAAGATGTTGGCTCATCAGCCGAGCGATCGCTATCCTTCGGCTAGGGCGGTGTTTGATGCGCTGAATCTCTACCATCTGGTAGCTCCCCAAGCGGCTTCTGTGTCGGTTCAGGCGGCCCCGTCTCCGGTGACTCAGGTGTCTCAGGTGGCGACGGTGAATGTGGTGGGACGCCCGCTACCGCCTCCGATCGCGATCGCACCCCCGGCTCCTCAATCTCCGGTTCAGGCATCCCCAAGCCCAATTCAGCGGCAAATGCTGGGGGTTTTAAGCGGGTCGTTTAAGCTGGTTTGGGTCTTGCTGCGAGGGGGGATTAAGTTAGGACTATTTGGCTTATTTTTGCTACTTATTGGCTTTGCTGTACCACGGATACCTAGATTTGTAAAGCCTGCAATCCCCACGATTGAGCTGTCTGAGGAACAGCGGCGCGATCGCCTCCATGAAAGTTATGCACAGTTGGAGGTTGCCGGGGAGTTTTGGATTGGCTTGGTCAATGAGGTATTCTACGCTCAACACCCCCAGAGTCGGGGGCGACAATTAGACCCGAATGCGCCAGAGGATGCGCCGTTACGCCAGCGTTGGATTGGAATTGGGGAAGAGATTCTCAACCAGGTACAGAGGGCGCAACTCAGCGTTCAAGCCAGGGAGCAGCTTGGGCGTTATTCTGCCAGGGATTACGACGGCTGGCAAGCGGTTTTAAGTGAGGGGGAGATGCAGAAGTTGAACGAACGGGCGAACGAACGTTTTGAGCGATTTTTTCCCGAACAGCAGGGGAAGGCGATCGCCCAAACGCGGTTTGAACAGATTTGGTATGCGATCGCCGCTGATGAATTTGCCAAGCTCCAGCCCTAATGTAAAATTGTGTAAAGTTGTTATCGATCTAAACCCATGTCGCGCCGTCAATTTTTTAGCGTTCTTTTGGCGATCGCCCTTAGCTTCGTTACCGTCTTTAACGTGACGCCTCCCGCTTTCGCCTTGGGGGGAAAACTCCCAGAACTCAATCAAAGCGCGCCCGAATTTACCCTGGCGACGAATACCGGAGATGGGGAAATCTCTCTATCCGATTATCGCGGTCAATGGGTGGTTCTTTACTTTTACCCCAAAGACTTTACTTCTGGCTGTACCCTAGAAGCGCGGCGGTTTCAGCAAGATTTGCCGGAATATTTGCAAAGAAACACCCAAATTTTAGGCGTCAGCGCCGATAACGTGCAGTCTCACGCCGAGTTTTGCGATTCAGAAGGTCTAAAATTCCCTTTGTTAACCGATAGTAAAGGGACGGTGAGTAAAGCCTACGGGTCTTGGATCGGCTTTGTGTCGATGCGCCATACCTTCATTATTGACCCCCAAGGGATTTTGCGAGAAATCTTTACCGACGTGCGCCCCTCAGTGCATTCCCAAGAGGTTCTCGCTCGTCTCAATCAACTCCAACAGGCAGAAAAATCCGCGTAAAATCGGGAACAATAGCTTTAGGTATATTGTGCCCTCAAGCGATTTGACCCATGAATCATCCGTTATCCGTCCAATCGCTGCAAGCGATATCCCGTATTGCCAGCCTGTGTGTCATTACGATGGGTTGTGTGGTGTTTGTCGGCTGGTTTTTTGATATTGCGGTACTCAAAAGCGTTCTGCCTGGGCTGGTAACGATGAAAGTCAATACCGCCATTGGCTTTATTTTCGCTGGAACCTCCCTATGGTTGTGGCACCAGCGTTCAGAGTATTCCACTGACAAACACATTGCTTTATTTTGCGGTGCGATCGCGCTCTTGATTGGGCTGCTAACGCTGATTCAGTATAGCTTTAACGTCAATTTAGGGATTGACCAACTGATCTTTCAAGAGTCGGTGACAGCAGTGGCGACGGCGACACCGGGAAGAATGGCACCCAATACCACCTTTAGCTTCCTGTTGCTCGGTTCTGCGTTGGTGTTATTAGGCACGCCTAAACCTCACTATTTAGCGGTGCAACTGTTGACCCTAGTGGCGTTTCTGATTGCCCTGTTTGGCTTTCTCGGTTATCTCTACGGCAATGCTTATTTTTATAAACTGAGTCCGTCCTATACTGCAATGGCCGTTCATACCGCCGTTGCTTTTTTATTACTCTGTATCGGTATTTTATTCGCTCGTCCCGATGTGGGGGTAGTGTCTATCCTGACGCGGGCAGATGCAGGCGGTTTAATGGCACAACGCTTAATCCCGGCGGCGTTGGTTGCCCCTCCGTTGCTGTGCTGGTTAATTTTACTCGGCTATCGCGCTCAAACCTATACCCCAGAAATGGGGATTTCCCTGTTGGGGATTTTGAATGCGATCTTATTCGCGATCGCGATCGCTCTTGATGCCCAAAACCTGGGAAGTTTAGATACTCAGCGCCGCCGCGCGGAATTAGCCTTGAAACAAGCCTTTGCTGACTTGGAAAATCGGGTGCAAGAACGAGAACAAATGGCAAGAGACTTGCAAATTGCAGTTCAGCAAGTGACGGGGGTGATGAACCAGTTGGAGGCGGATTCTAAAAATACCGCGACTCAAGCGATCGCAGCCGATCGTCAAGCTCAAGAGGCGCTGAATTTATCAGAAATGGGAACAGCAGCCGTAGAACGCACCCAACAGGAGATGCAGGCGTTACGGGCAAAGGTAGAAGCGATCGCCACTGAGATTCGGCGCACGCAGCAGTTGAGTCAGCAGGTGGGCGAGATTTCTCGCTTGGTAGGGGAATTAGCCAATCAGACGAATTTACTAGCACTCAATGCAACGATTGAATCCGTACGCGCTGGGGAACAGGGGAAAGGGTTTGGGGTAGTGGCGGGGGAAATTCGCAAGCTAGCCGACGCCAGCAAACAATCGGCGCAACGGATTAGTGGTTTGATTGAAGATATTCAAAAGGCGATCGCGGCTTCGGTGAAAGTGACTCAAGCCGGGATCGAGACAGTGCATTCTGGGGTAGCCATCTCGCAAAAAACCGCCGAAGCAATTGGGGGAATCTCTCAAGCCATTGACCAGATTTTTATGGCAAATCAACAGATTGCCTTAACCGCGAACCAGCAAGCCACAGCTATTCAGCAGGCGGTGACAACCATGAATTCTATCAACACTTATACTTTGGGGCCGCAGCGAGTCTAGTTGTTCTCGGAGATTGCGGCGTAAGTATAAGATAAAAAAAGTGTAAAACGCCATTAGCATAGACTCTAGAGAAGAACAAATAGAACCTATGGATTTTACGACGCTTGCCGCTCAGTTAAATACTGGGGTAATCATACCTGAAGGCATCGTCATCATTACCTTGCTGGTGGTGTTGATTGGTGACTTAATTGTGGGACGACAGTCGAGTCAGTGGACTCCCTACGTGGCGATCGCGGGACTGCTGGCGGCGGTGGGGGCTTTATATTGGCAATGGGATATTACCAACCCCATCTCGTTTCTCGGCTCCTTCAATGGAGATGCCTTAAGTGTAGTATTCCGGGGGATTGTTGCTTTATCAGCGGCACTCACCATTTTGATGTCGATCCGCTATGTGGAACAAAGCGGTACGGCTTTAGCAGAATTTTTAATGATTTTGCTCACCGCAACCATCGGTGGGATGTTCCTCTCTGGGGCAAATGAGTTAGTCACAATCTTCATTTCCCTAGAAACGCTCTCGATCTCGTCTTATCTGCTGACGGGGTATATGAAGCGCGATCCGCGTTCCAATGAAGCTGCTTTGAAGTATCTGTTAATTGGGGCTTCGAGTTCGGCGGTGTTTTTGTATGGCGCTTCCCTGTTGTATGGCTTATCGGGGGGAGAAACGCGCCTAGATGCGATCGCAACTTCAATGGCCGCTAACAATGCTGCGGGCATTGGTTTAATCATCTCCCTAGTCTTCGTCATTGCTGGAATTGCCTTCAAAATCTCTGCGGTTCCCTTCCACCAATGGACGCCCGATGTGTACGAAGGTTCGCCAACCCCTGTTGTCGCCTTCCTTTCCGTCGGTTCCAAAGCCGCTGGATTTGCCCTCGCGATCCGCCTGCTGGTGAGTGCTTACCCGTTGGTTTCCGATCAATGGCATTTTGTATTTACGGCCCTCACGATTCTCAGCATGATTCTGGGGAACGTCGTCGCGCTAGCCCAAACCAGCATGAAGCGCCTGCTTGCCTATTCCTCCATTGCCCAAGCGGGTTTTGTGATGATTGGCTTAATTGCTGGAACTGAAGCCGGATACTCCAGCATGATCTTCTACTTGCTGGTTTACCTGTTTATGAACCTGGGCGGGTTCACCTGCGTGATTCTGTTCTCCTTAAGAACCGGAACCGATCAAATTACCGAGTATTCCGGACTCTACCAAAAAGACCCCCTGCTGACCTTGTGCCTCAGTATTTGCTTGCTCTCCTTGGGTGGCATTCCCCCGCTAGCAGGCTTCTTTGGTAAAATCTACCTGTTCTGGGCCGGTTGGCAAGCGGGTGCTTACGGCTTAGTGTTGCTGGGCTTAATCACCAGTGTCATTTCGATTTACTACTACATCCGCGTCGTCAAGATGATGGTAGTCAAAGAACCGCACGAAATGTCAGACGCCGTGAAAAATTATCCGCCCATTCGGTGGGATTTACCGGGTTTGCGTCCCTTACAGGTTAGTTTAGCGATCGCGCTGGTTGCAACTTCCCTAGCCGGAATTCTCTCCAACCCCCTATTCTCCTTGGCAAACCGTTCTGTTGAACTCACGCCCATGCTGCAAGCCACCACAAAGGCAACCCCAGCCCTGAGTTCAGTATCAGTACAACCGAATTTATCGGTAGCTGCCGATTAACTTCAATTCAATCTAACTTAGAGACTTCTGCAATTCCATGCAGGAGTCTTTTTTTAGTGCTGAGTAGAAAGTGCTGAGTGCTGAGTGGGAAGAAGAGGATGGGGGGAAGAAGGGAGTTGGGAGTTAAGATTTGGGGGTTGGGGAAAAAGGATAGGAAAACTTGAGTGTCATTAACTCAGCACTCTTTTCTCCCTACTCAGCACACCGCTACGCGGAAGCTAAAGCAACAGCACTTTACACTCAGCACTCTTTTCCCCCCACCTCCCCATCCCCCCATCCCCCCATCCTTTTCCCCACTCGGAACTCGGAACTTTGCACTCCTTGTCCACTCAGAAGCGGCAAGATTTCCGAGTTGTATCGACCTCTGGTTCTTGCCAAGAGTAGGCGAAGTGGCTGACGGAGTTAATTTGGGGGGCGGCTTGGCGAATGGCGGCCATTTGCATTTCTAGGGAGGGACGGTTGCCCAAGGAACGGCCCCAGGTTCCGGCGATGACGGGGCGAACGTTGGCACCCTGCGGGGCAAAAGCTAAGACGCGCTGGACTTGGGAAACAATACAACTGACATCGCCGCAGACGCCGTAGGCCATTGGGTGCCATTCCATTGAGGTTGGGAAGCGATCCCAAGGTTGCAGGCGGGAGTCATAACCTTGACCGACGACTTGGTTCGCATCGGGGAAGAATACCACACCAGAGGCAATTCCTTGGCGTTGGGCGGGGGCGCTGGCCATTGCTACAAAGTCGAGGATGCCTTGGAGGGCATGGGCGACGCTAAGTTGCCAAAGTTCAATTTGTAGGAGGGGCTGGCGGTCTTTGGGGGCTGCGAGGGTTTGGGTTTGAGGTGGGTTGCGACCCTGCCACAGGGGTTCGCCTTCGGTGGGAAACATTCGATCGACGCTTTGGACATCGCCGACGGTGATGTAACCTTGGCTGAGGAAGCGACGAATGAGTTCTTGTCCTTTTTGATTCAGGGCGCGTTGGAAGAGGGCGTTTTGGGAGGCTTGGCTATAAATCCATAGGTCGTGAACGCGGGTGGCGACGGAGGCAGGCCCCACTAGGCGAGGGTAGCGGATGTAGTCAAAGAGGACGCCATCGGGACGGCGCTGAAGGATGGCTTGGACGAGGTTGTAGTAATCTCGTTTGGCCTGCATGTTGTAGGGGTCGATGAAGACGTGGTTGCTGTCGCCTTTGGCAGTATCGTATTCGGTGACGAGATCGTTACCGACGGTGAGGCTGGTTTGGTTGCGACCGTTGCGGGCGAGGGCGTCGATCCGGTCTGGACGTTGGGCGTAGTTGTACCCAAAGTTCATGGTAAACATCCAGGCGTAGACTTTTAAACCGCGATCGCGCCCTTTTTCGATGGCTTGGGCCAACAGGTCGGCGCGTTCTTGTCCGGGAATGCGGACGACAGACGGCCAGGGAGTGGGGTTATCGGCGGCAGGGAGAAGGGCCTGTCCGTCGTAGAAGACTTCGACGTAAACTTCGTTATACCCCCGGTTGACGATTCGATCCATTACTAGGTCGAGGACGCCCGGTTGCAGGTCGCAGGGGTACAGGCGCAGCCAGATAGCTTGATTTTGCGGCCAGGTTTGTCGCCGACAGGCTTGGACTTGGGCGTTGTGTTGATTGAGGATTTCTTGATAGCGGCTGACGGCTTCGGGACTGCCGCTAAGGGCCGCTTGGCGCAGGGTTTCTTTTTGTCGCGCTGCTTCTGGGGTGAGTTGGCAGTAAGCGGTAGTCTGGGCTAAGGCGGGTTTGCTGATGCTTAGAACTGCGAGAGGCAGTAGATAAGTAACTAGCGCACAAAGGGCTTTTAGGCGTTGAGAGGGGCGGGGTTGCCCATGTGTTGTCATTCCTGTTTTGATGCCTCCACTCCAGTTCAACACTTCGGGGTTAGGATAACTTATTCAACGGGGTTTTGGTTGGGTGAAACCAAATTAAAGGTGTAGTGTAGCCTACAGTTTACTCCTCGATCCATCCGGGGGTTTACTTCGGGGATCGAGGGGTTTCGCGCCCAGTATTTAGACCCTAATCGCTAAAAATGTTTCCCTAAGCATCGCTGGGTTTGGCAAATTTTAGACTTGCCCAACTCAGTTGTTGGGCGGGGGGTTCTGTGGGCTTGTCTTCGCTTTGCGGATCGGCGTTGAGTTTTTTCAGGGTTTCTTTGACTTTGGCGATGTCGCCGTTTTCGATGGCTTGTTTGATGTCATATTGGTGATGGGCGTTTTGGATGGCTTGTTCTCGCGATCGCGAACTGGTATCAAAGCAGCGTTCTAAGTCTTCATAAATCCCCACGCGGCGATTTTTGGCGTGGTACTGGCGTTCGGTATCGAGAAGTTTGGCCATCAGTTCCAGGTGCATGGCGTCGTCTTCGCAAACTTCAGCCAAAATATTCCACTCTTCTGCCCCCAAGGTGGTAGCGTCCGCCCCAGGACGCGGATCTTTGAAAGGTTCTCCGGTCACTTCTTGATAAATGCGCGGCAGGCTATCCTCAAATTCATGTTTCTCTTCTAACCAAATCCGCCGAATTTCG